>CALDFO010000075.1 GCA_937942205.1 uncultured Alphaproteobacteria bacterium | reverse complement strand
CTCGATCGCCAGATGCTCGACGCCCTCGGCCTTCAGCCGGGCCAGCAGTTCGTGGATTTCCACCGGATCGGGCGTGGTGTGACCCAGCGGCATGGCGCCGTTCGGGCCGATCACGCCCACCGTGCCCAGGCTGGCGGCGGGCTTGCCCAGCGCCGTCCAGATCTCGCGCAGGAAGGCGACGATGGAGGATTTGCCCTTGGTGCCGGTGACGGCCGCCACCAGATCGGGCTGGGCCGCGAAGAAGGCCGCCGCATAGCGCGCCAACCCGGCGCGGGGGTTTTCCTCGGGGATGAACCGCACCCCCAGCGCGGCCACCTCGGGCGCGAGGACGGGCGCGCCCAGCACCGCGACGGCGCCGCGCGCCACCGCGTCCCGCACAAAGCGGGCGCCGTCGGTCCGGGTGCCCGGCAGCGCGGCGAACAGGTAGCCCGGCTGCACCTTGCGGCTGTCGCTGGTCAGACCCGTAAGGGTCAGGCCCGTGAAGGCCAGGCCGGTCAGGTTTTTCACGCGCTGGGCCATCATCATGAGTTCCCGCCCGCCAGCCGGGTCGGCGGCGCCGTGTTGGGAACGCCCAGCAGCGGTGCGATGCGCTGGATGATGCGGCCCGTCTGCGGCGCGGCGGTGTAACCGGCGGTGGCGAAACCGAACGTATCCTTGGTCGCCTTGGGCTGATCCATCAGCACCATCACCACATAACGCGGATTGTGCGCCGGAAATACGGCGGCGAAGGAAGACCGTAGGGCGTTGCGGATATAGCGGCCATTGGGGCCGGGAACCTCGGCGGTGCCGGTCTTGCCGCCCACGTCATAGCCCACCACATCGGCGTTGCGGCCGGTGCCGTTGGTCACGACATAGCGCAGCAGGTCGCGCATTTTCAGGCTGGTCGCCTCGCTCACCACCTGCTCGCCGCGGCGGTCGCTGCCGTCGGCCTGGCGGGCAAAGGTGGGCACGATGCGCCGCCCGCCATTGACCACGGTGGCCAGGGCGGCGGTGAAGGTCAGCGGGCTGACCGAAATGCCGTGGCCATAGCTGACGGTGGCGGTTTCCGCCGTCGCCCATTGGCGGGTGGGGAAAAGCGGGCGCGAGGTTTCCGGCAGGTTGGTCTTGAGCGGCGACAGCAGTCCCAGGCTGGAGAGGAACTCCCGCTGCCGCGCCCCGCCGGAGCGCAGCGCGATCTGCAGCGTGCCGACATTGGAGGACTGGGCCAGGATGTCCTTGGCCGCCATGGCGGAGGGCATGTGGTGCGCCTCGCGGATGGTGAAGCGGCCGATCTTGTAGCCCGGCGGCGTGGGCAGCACCTCGTCGGGGCGGACGGTCTTGTCCTCCAGCGCCATGGCGAAGGTGAAGATCTTGAAGATCGAACCCAGTTCGTAAACGTCCTGGGCCATGATGTTGCGGGTGGAGTCGCCCTCCAGGATTTTCCGCAGATTGGGATCGAAATCCGGCAGCGACACCAGCGCCAGCACTTCGCCGCTTTTGACATCCATCACGATGGCGCCCGCGGCATTGGCGCGGAACTTGGCGCGGGCCTTGGCCAGTTCGTCGGCGACGATGAACTGCACCCGCATGTCCAGCGAGGTGGCGACCTGGCCGCCCGGGGCGCGGCGCAAGGCGTCCTGCAGGCCCAGCTCCAGTCCCGACACGCCCGCGCCGTCGGGATCGGTGACGCCCAGCACCTGGGCGGTGTTGCGGCCGTCGGGATAAAACCGCTTGGCGCCCTGCTCGAACTCCAGGCCCGGCAGACCCAGCGCCATCACACGGGCCTCGACATCGGGCGTGATCTGGCGCGCCACCAGCACATAGGGCGACTTGGCGTTGTGGAAGCCCTTCAGCAGGCGGCCTTCGCCCGCGCCGGTGGCCCGCGCCA
>CALDFO010000074.1 GCA_937942205.1 uncultured Alphaproteobacteria bacterium | reverse complement strand
GCCAAGGCGATCGCCGGCAAGAAGAAAGTGACGAAGTAATTCCATGGCTGTTTCCGACAAGAAGGCCGCTGGCCGCACCCGCAAGAAAGAAAAGAAGAACGTTGCCGTCGGCGTGGCGCATGTCGCCGCCACCTTCAACAACACCATCGTCACCATCACCGACACGCAGGGCAACGCGATCTCCTGGTCGTCGGCGGGCATGATGGGCTTCAAGGGCTCGCGCAAGTCCACCCCCTATGCGGCGCAGATGGCCGCCGAGGATGCGGGCCGCAAGGCCGTGGATCACGGTATGCGCACCCTGGAAGTGGAAGTCTCGGGCCCCGGCTCGGGCCGCGAATCCGCGCTGCGCGCGCTGCAGGCCGTGGGCCTGGTCGTCACCTCGATCCGCGACGTGACGCCGATCCCGCACAATGGCTGCCGCCCGCCCAAGCGCCGCCGCGTTTAAGAGGAGCGTCGGCGTGAGCCGGAGCGACCAGAGATAATTTTTCGGACGAAGACTAACCCGTCGAACGTATGGGCATGGTCCGACATGCCCGGGACACGATGAGGAAACCATGTTTCAGAAGAACTGGCAGGAACTGATCAAGCCCGGCAAGCTCAAGACCGAATCCGGTCATGACGCCGGCCATATCGCCACCATTACCGCCGAGCCGCTGGAGCGGGGCTTCGGCCTGACGCTGGGCAACTCCCTGCGCCGGGTGCTGCTGTCCAGCCTGCAGGGCGCCGCCGTCACCGCGATCCAGATCGAGGGCGTGCTGCACGAATTCTCGTCCATCCAGGGCGTGCGCGAAGACGTCACCGATATCGTGCTGAACGTGAAGATGATCGCACTGCGTATGCACGCCGAAGGCCCCAAGCGCGTCTCCTTGCGCAAGCAGGGCCCGGGCGAGGTTACGGCCGGCGACATCCAGGTCAGCGGCGACATCGAAGTCCTCAATCCCGACCTGGTGATCTGCACCCTGGACGAGAAGGTGGACTTCCGCATGGAACTCACCATCGCCACCGGCAAGGGTTATGTCCCCGCCGACCGCAACCGTCCCGAGGACGCGCCGATCGGCCTGATCCCGGTGGACTCGCTGTTCAGCCCGGTCAAGAAGGTCTCCTACAAGGTCGAGAACACCCGCGAAGGCCAGATTCTCGACTATGACAAGCTGACCCTGACGGTCGAGACCAACGGCGCCGTCACGCCGGACAATGCCGTGGCCTATGCCGCGCGCATCCTGCAGGACCAGCTCCAGGTCTTCATCAACTTCGAGGAGCCGCAGCTGCGCACCACCGAGGAGGCCAAGCCCGACCTGGCCTTCAATCCGGTGCTGCTCAAGAAGGTGGACGAGTTGGAACTGTCGGTCCGTTCGGCCAACTGCCTGAAGAACGACAACATCGTCTATATCGGCGACCTGATCCAGAAGACCGAGGCGGAAATGCTCCGTACCCCGAACTTCGGCCGCAAGTCGCTGAACGAGATCAAGGCCGTTCTCGCCGAGATGGGCCTGCATCTGGGCATGGAAGTGCCGGGCTGGCCGCCGGAGAATATCGAAGATCTCGCCAAGCGTTACGAAGACCAATACTGAGTTTTCCCGCCCTCATGCTTCGACAGGCTCGGCATGAGGGGATTTGAAATATGACCTCACCCTGAGCCCGTCGAAGGGTGAGGCCGCAACCGAGTAGATGACATGCGCCACGGAAACCAAGGCCGCAAATTCAACCGCACCGCTTCGCACCGCAAGGCGATGTGGGGAAACATGACCGCCGCGCTGATCAAGCATGAGCAGATCAAGACCACCCTGCCCAAGGCGAAGGATCTTCGCCCGGTGATCGAAAAGCTGGTGACCCTGTCGCGCCGCGGCAAGGACGATCTGGCCGCCCGCCGCCTGCTGCTGGCCCAGGTCAAGGACGTCGCCCAGGTGACCAAGCTGATCGACGTGATCGGCCCGCGCTATGCCGGCCGTCCCGGCGGCTATACCCGCGTGCTGAAGGCCGGCTTCCGCCACGGCGACAATGCCCCGATGGCGATCATCGAGTTCGTCGACCGCGACGAAAGCGCCAAGGGCCTGGATTCCGGCCCGGTGGAAGTGGCGGACGACGCCGAGGCTTGACCTCCGGTTTACCTCCCCTTCGTGCGCGGCACGCGCACAGGAAGGAGGGCCCTGTAGTCCGCTCTCGCGCGGGCGGAGGGGTTTAGGAAAAAAAAAGAGGGCGGTCCTGTACGGGGCCGCCCTTTTCGTTTTTCCCGCCACCACCGGGCGGTTCGCGCGTTGTGACCTGAGATTTGGAACGATCCGAAAGGTTTCACCATGCGAAAATTTCCGGCAATTCCGCTTTTCCTGACATCGGCTGTGGTCCTGGCCGCCTGCGGCGGCAGCGACCGCTGCGAAGCCCCCAAACAGCCCGCGCGGCTGGCGGCCAAGGATTTGACCCTGGTGCAGAAGGCCGACGCCCTGGGCGTGCCGCCGTCGCGCGTGCCCGCCCAAGGGGCGCTGCCGGAATATGAAGACTATGTCACGCGCATCAACGACAGCGCCGAGGCAGAATACTGCGTTGAAAACGAAGCCTATAAGGCACGCGCCATGAAGGACGAGATGGCCACGGTGGCCCGCGCCGTCGCCGCCACCTGCAAGGTCACGCGGCAGGAGCCGGTTCTGGCCAGTATCCTCAAGTACCGCAATTGCGCTTCGGGCCATGAATAATTAGGTAGATGCGCTGGCTTGAGACTGTCGGAAGGTTGGGCCTTATGAAGACCATGTCGTTGGGCGTGGGCGCCGCCGCGCTGCTTGCCGCCCTGGCGTTCGCCGTTCCCGCTCTCACGCAAGACAAGCCCCAACCGGCCCTGCGGCTGGCGCCCGCCGCGCCCCCGCCGCCCCGCGCCCAGCCTGCCGCGCCCGCATCGATGGGGCATGTGCAACTGACCTTTGCCCCGGTGGTGCGCCGGGTCGCGCCCGCGGTGGTGAACGTCTATGCCGCCAGCGTCACCCAGGTCGCCACCAATCCCTTCTTCAGCGATCCGTTGTTTGCGCAGCTTTTCGGCAATCCCCAGCTGCGCCAGCGCGTCCAGCGCAGCCTGGGCAGCGGCGTGATCGTGCGCGCCGACGGTCTGATCCTCACCAACAACCATGTGGTGGAAGGCGGCACCGAGATCACCGTGGCGCTCAACGACCGGCGCGAGTTCAAGGCCAAGGTGCTGCTGGCCGACGCCCGTACCGACCTGGCGGTGTTGAAGATCGACACCAAGGGCGAGCGGTTGCCGGTGGTGCCCTTCGCCGACAGCGACCAGGTGCAGGTGGGCGACCTGGTGCTGGCGGTGGGCGATCCTTTCGGCGTCGGCCAGACCGTGACCATGGGCATCGTTTCGGCCCTGGCGCGCTCCCAGCTGTCTTCCAGCGACTATCAGCTTTTCATCCAGACCGACGCGGCCATCAACCCCGGCAACAGCGGCGGCGCGCTGGTGACCTCCGACGGGCGTCTGGCGGGCATCAACACCGCCATCTATTCGCGCAGCGGCGGCAGCATCGGCATCGGCTTCGCGATCCCGTCCAATCTCGCCCGCCGCATCGTCGAGGGTGTGGAGGGCGGCCTGAAAAGCGGCGCGCCCGCGCGCGTGGTGTTCCCCTGGGTGGGCGCCAGCGGCCAGGGCGTGACCAGCGACATCGCCAAGAGCCTGGGGATGGCCAGGCCGGGCGGCGTTCTGATCAAGGACGTCTATCCCGGCGGACCGCTGGCGAAGGCGGGGGTGAAATCCGGCGATGTGGTGCAGAGCGTGGACGGCGTGGCGGTGGACGACATGCAGGGCCTGAATTATCGCACCGCCACCCACCGGCCGGGCGACAATGTGAAGATGCGCGTCCTGTCGGGCAAGGATGCGCGCGAGGTGACGGTGGCGCTGGCGCTGCCGCCGGAAACGCCGCCGCGCGAAGCCACCACCATCGCGGGCCGCAACCCCCTGACCGGCGCGCGGGTGCAGAACCTGTCGCCGGCGGTGAATACCGAGTTGCAGCTCGACGTGATGCAAAAGGGCGTGGCGATCGTCTCGGTCAGCGCCGGGGGCATCGCGGGCCGCTATGGCTTCCAGCCCGGCGACATCGTGCGGAACGTGAACGGCGCCGCCATCACCCGCGTCGGCCAGCTGGTCGGAATCCTCAACGGCGCGACCCGCTGGGACATGGTGATAGAGCGTAGTGGGCGCAATCTTACGCTTTCTGTTGACGGCTGATCGTCTTCTCGCCCCCTCGCGGCGGGCGGAACCGGACTCTGTCCGTAGACGGATGATCCCGTAACACTTGTGATCATCGCGCCTTGGCGGCGGAATTGTGGCTGGCGCAATGTTGCATTTTGTTGCCCGCGATCAATTCTGCGCGCTTTAACCGCTTGTAACGACACGGAACCGGGTGGCCTGCGTTAGGACCGTACATGGGGGGCCATGCAAAGGGACTGACATGAAAACCTTATTGATTGCCTCCGCCGCCCTGCTGCTCGGCGCCACCGCCGCCAATGCCGAATCCTACGTCTCGATCCTGGGCGGGCCGACCTTCGCGCCCGGGATCAATGTGAGCGGCACCAAGAACGACATGGACACCGGCTTCAATGTCGGCGCGCGCTACGGCTATTACCTGGACAATTGGAACCTGCCCAATGTCTCGGTCGAGGCGGACGGATTCTTCAACCGTTCCACCTTCAAGGCCGCCAATGCGGGACGCATCGAATCCAGTTCCTATATGGCGAACCTGATCTACCACCTGCCCACCGGCTCGCCGTTCGAGATCTATGGCGGCGCGGGTATCGGCGCGGTCCAGACCAATTTCGACAACAGTGCCGGCAATCACGGCGGTTCCACCGTGCTGGGCTGGCAGGCCCTGGGCGGGGTGGACTACCGGGTGTCGGAACAGGCCAGCCTGTTCGCCGAATACCGCTACCAGAACGCCCACAACGTGAATGCGGGCGGCCTGGCCCAGATCGGCAACACCAGCAACAACCTGTCGGTCGGGGTGAAGTGGAGGCTTTAATCTGACCCCCATCCGTCACAGCTCGGGTCTGCTCCGCAGACACCTCGCTGTGACACCTTCCCCCGCTGTCACTCCGTTCGCGGGGGAAGGAAGCCTCTGGAATTCGGAAACCTTAATTTCCCCCTCCGGTTTCAGCTTACGCTCGCCTCCCAAGAGGTCGGCTTCGCACGCTGAAACCACCTCCCCCTCCAGCGTGCTGACGCACGTGAGGGGGAGGGAGGCCTCTGGAATTCCCTCTACTTGTCATTCCCGCGAAAGCGGGAATCCAACTTTGCCTGTCCACGTCCTCTTCATGGGGGCGCACGCGAGGGGGGAGGAAGGCCTCTGGAATCCTCTGGACCGCGAAACCCCGCTGGCCCTTGCCGGCGGGTGTCGGGCGGGCGAAGGTCCACTGGACCTTCGCCTCTTTCCGCCCTCACTGCTATAAAGGGGCATGTCTGATCTTTTCGAATCCGGCGGCCTGGAGGCGGACGCGCCGCGACCCCTGGCCGACCGGCTGCGGCCGCGCACCCTGGCCGAGGTGGTGGGCCAGGACCATCTGCTGGCCGCCCCCTCTTCGACGGAGGAGGGTGGTCCGCTGGGCCGCATGGTCGCCAATGCGCGGCCCCATTCCATCATCCTGTGGGGCCCGCCCGGCACCGGCAAGACCACCATCGCGCGGCTGCTCTCCACCGCCTTCAACCTGCATTTCGACCAGCTGTCGGCGGTCTTCTCCGGCGTCGCCGACCTGAAAAAGACCTTCGAGGCCGCGCGCCAGCGCCGCCGCATGGGGCAGGGCACCTTGCTCTTCATCGACGAGATCCACCGCTTCAACCGCGGCCAGCAGGACAGCTTCCTGCCGGTGGTGGAGGACGGCACCGTGGTGCTGGTGGGCGCCACCACCGAGAATCCCTCCTTCGAGCTGAACGGCGCGTTGCTGTCGCGGACGCAGGTGCTGGTGCTGCGGCGGCTGGACGACGCGGCGCTGGAGGAACTGCTCCGGCGCGCCGAGGCCCATTATGGCGCGCCGCTGAATCTGACGGACGACGCCCGCGCCGCCTTGCGGGCGATGGCCGATGGCGATGGCCGCTATCTGCTGAACCTGGTCCAGGAACTGGCGACGGTGAAAACCGCCCAGCCGCTGGACACGGCGGGCCTGACCAAGGCGGTGCAGCGGCGGATGCCACTCTACGACAAGGGGCGCGAGGAGCATTACAATATCATCTCGGCCCTGCATAAGTCGGTGCGCGGCAGCGATCCCGACGCGGCCCTCTACTGGCTGGCCCGGATGCTGGCGGGCGGCGAGCAGCCGCTCTACATCGCCCGCCGCCTGGTGCGCATGGCGGTGGAGGATATCGGCCTGGCCGATCCCGAGGCCGTGCATCAGGCGCTGGCCGCCAAGGAGGTATTCGACTTTCTGGGCAGCCCGGAGGGCGACCTGGCGCTGGCGCAATGCGTGGTCTATCTGGCCACCGCGCCCAAGTCGGTGGGCGTGTACAAGGCGTTCGGCGCCGCCCGCCGCGCGGCGCAGGAGCATGGCTCGCTGATGCCCCCCGCCCATATCCTCAACGCCCCCACCAGGATGATGAAAAATCTGGGCTATGGCGCGGGCTACCAGTACGATCCCGACGCCGAGGACGGCTTTTCCGGCCAGAATTATTTTCCCGACGGCATGGCCCGCCAGCAATTTTATGCGCCCGCCGAGATCGGCTTCGAGCGCGAGATTGCCAAGCGGCTGGAATATTGGTCAAAGCTGCGGGCGAAGAAGGGGGGCGGGACATGAAGGCGGGCATGATCGCGGCGGTTGCGGCGGGCGGTGGACTGGGCTCGGTGGCGCGCTATTGCGTGTCCCAGGTGCAGAACCCCACCTGGACCGGATTTCCCTATGGCATCTTTCTGGTCAACGTCTCCGGCGGCTTCGTCATGGGGGTGATCGCCGAGTTGCTGGCCTTGCGCTTCAACGTCTCGACCGAGATGCGCGCCTTCCTCACCACCGGCATCATGGGTGGCTATACCACCTTCTCGACCTTCAGCCTGGAAAGCGCCCTTCTGATCCAGCGCGGCGCCATCGGCACGGCGGCCAGCTATGTCGCCGGTTCCGCCATCCTGTCCATCGCCGCCCTGTTCGCCGGGCTGTGGGTCGTGCGCGCCTTTTATGGTTGAGAGCGTCGCCATCGCCGCCGATGACGACGGCATCCGTCTCGACCGCTGGTTCCGGCGGCATTATCCGGCGGTGAACCACACCCTGCTGGAAAAGCTGCTGCGCAAGGGCGAAATCCGCCTGGACGGCAAGCGCGCCGACGCCAAGACGCGGGTGGCGGCGGGTCAGGCGATGCGCCTGCCGCCGCAGGTGATCCACGCCAAGACCGAGGCGCGGGAGAAAGACAAACCGACCTGCGCCGCCCATCCGCTGGCGACCAAGGATATGGGCAGCCTGGCTGACCGCATCCTTTATATGGACAAGCAGGTGATCGTACTGGACAAGCCGCCCGGCCTGGCGACGCAGGGCGGCTCCGGCCTGACCCGCCATGTGGATGGGATGCTGGACAGCCTGCAATATGAAAAGCCTACCCGGCCCAAGCTGGTGCACCGGCTGGACCGCGACACCTCCGGCGTGTTGCTGGTGGCGCGCACGGCGCAGGCCGCCTCGGGCCTGTCGGCCAGCCTGGCGCTGCGCGATACCTCCAAGGTCTATTGGGCGCTGACCCGCGGTGTGCCCAGGCAGAAGCACGGCGTCATCAAGGCGGCGCTGGCCAAGGAAGGCGGCCATGGCCCGCGCGGCCGCGACGAGCGCATGGCCGTCAGCGAGGATGACGAGGCCAAGGCGGCGCTGACCGAATATGCCGTGATGGGCACGGCGGGCACCGAATTCGCCTGGGTGGCGGCGCGGCCGATCACCGGGCGCACCCATCAGATCCGCGTCCATCTCGCCAGCATCGGCACGCCCATCGTGGGCGATTTCAAGTATGGCGGCACCGATGCGCGGGCGCGCGGCGACATCGCCGACAAGCTGCACCTGCATGCCCGCAGCATCGATATCGGCCGCCCCGACGGCGGGCGCCTGCAGGCCACCGCGCCGTTGCCGCCGCACATGCTGAAAAGCTGGCGGACGCTGGGCTTTAACCCCGACGACCGCCGCAATCCCTTTCCGCCGAAAAAGCACGAACTGAAAAAGGCCGCGCGGCTTGAAGAAGCGCGCCGGGATCCGCCCGCCCGCAAGAAGCCCGCGGTCCAGCAGCACAAGAAGAAATCCACCAGCGTCGGCCACAAGCGAAAATCCAAAAAATGAATCGCTTCTACAAGGACGTGACGCTGGCCGAGGCCGAAGGCGGCTTTCATGTGTTGCTGGACGGCAAGCCGGTCAAGACGCCGGGCCGCAATGCCTTGCGGCTGCCCACGCGCCGCCTGGCCGAGGCGGTGGCGGCGGAATGGCATGTCCAGGGCGAGGAGGTCGTCGCCACATCCATGCCGCTGCTGCGCCTGTCCAACACGGTGATCGACGGCGTGGCGGTGAACCGCGCCGATGTCGTCACCGCCATCCTGCGTTTCGGCGAGAATGATCTGTTGTGCTATCGCGCCCACCAGCCGCTGGAACTGGCCAATCGCCAGGCCGAGGGCTGGGATCCCATGCTGGCCTGGGCGCGGCAGCGGTTGGGCGCGCGCCTGCATGTGGCCCAGGGACTGACCCATCGGGACCAGCCGCCCGAGGCGCTGGCCGCCTTGCGCGAGGTGATGGAAGGCTATGACGCCTGGACCCTGGCGGGGCTGCATGTGATCGCTTCCATCACCGGCTCGCTGGTTCTGGGTCTGGCGGTGGTGGAAGGCCATGCCACCGGCCCACATGCCTTCGCGCTGTCGCGGATTGACGAGGCTTACCAGATCGAGAAATGGGGCCAGGACGCCGAGGCCGAACAACGCGCCGCCAATCTGGCGCGGGATATGGACCGCGCGGTGGAACTGATCGCGGCCGTGCGCTGACCATGCGGCGCGCCCGCCCGCTGGCCGTCCGCAACACGCTGGAAACCCGGCTCTGGGCGCGGCTGCGGGCGCTGGAGGGGTACCGTTTCCGCAAGGCTTCGCCCTTCCGCACCTTCACCCTCGATTTCGTGGAGCATCAGGCGCGCCTGGTGATCAGCCTGGAGGCGGGTGATCCCGGAAAGACACGCTCTGTCCACATCGTCCGCGACCGGCTCCTGAGCGAGCAAGGCTATGTGATCCTGCGGCTTTGGCGGCAGGAGGCCGACCGCGACCTGCATTCGGCTGTCCACCGTATCCGTCAGGTGCTGGCCGATCTTTCAGCGGACGACTCGTTGTAGCCTGCCGCCCGGGCTTCACAGGGGCAGGACATGGCCGAATTTTCCGGCGCGCAATGGTGCGCGCGTTTTCCCACCAGCGCCAAACTGGACGATCTGCTGCCGGACTTCGCCGATTCCTGCCGGGCCTTTCTCTCGGCCCTGAAAAAGGCGGACGCCACCGTGACCATCGCCGCCACCTACCGCCCGGTGGAGCGGGCCTATCTGATGCACTGGTGCTGCATGATCGGCGGCAGCGGTCAGGATCCCGCCAAGGCCCCGGCCATGAAGGGTGTGAATATCGACTGGAAGCATGGCGGTTCGATCCAGAAGGCGCGCGAAGCGGCGCGGGCCATGATGGCGGGCTATCAGATCAAGTTTCCGGCCGCGCTGGTCAGCCGCCACACCCAGCGCCGGGCCATCGACATGACCATCGGCTGGACCGGCACGCTGAAAATCCGCGATTTTCATGGCGAGATGCAGTCCATCGCCACCGGCCCGCGCAACGGCTCCAACCCCAAACTGATCGCGGTGGGCGCGGGATTCGGGGTCATCAAACTGCCGTCCGATCCCCCGCACTGGTCCGACGACGGACATTAAGAAAGCCTCATGCCGAGCTTGTCGAAGCATGAGCCCATAACAACCGTCACCCTTCGACAGGCTCAGGGTGAGGATGGGGCCGGGTGTGGCTGCCGCTAGATATCTTCTATCACCGGGCGCGCCGCCAGCCGCGCCACCTTGCGGGCGGCGTGCTCGATATGCTCCAGCCGCCGCGCCAGAACCTCCATCGCCTCGCTGCCATGCAGGTCGGCAAAGGCGTCGCGCGGCGGCGCGGCGGCGGGGGCTTCGCCGCCGGTGTCAGGGTCGAGCAGTTTCACCACCCGGTCCCGCATCCGGGCGATGGCGGCATTGGCGGTCAGGGTGTCCAGTTCATGCATCCGTAGTTTCATCAGCACCGGCATGGAGGACAGGTCCGACGCCAGGAGATAATTGGCCCCCAGCAATTCGTTCAGCGAGGCCAGCGCCCGCCGGTTGGCGTTGGGCTCGTCGGCCAGGCGGCGGATCGCGCCGGAGAGCTGGGCCACCGCGTCCAGCGTCTTCTTGCGCGCCAGGCGATAGCGCTGGGTCACCGGCTCCAGCCGCAGCGCCGCCTCGGCGAAGACCGTATCGGCGGCCAGCAGGCCGCGCACCGTGCGGGGCAGGTCGTCGCGCTCCCAGTTGGGCAGCAGGAAGCTGAAGCCCCAGCTTAGGCCCGCGCCGATCAGGGTGTCCAGAATGCGCTCGAAGAATTGCGGCCGCAGCTGCGGGTCCACCAGATGCAGCAGCAGCAGCGAGGAGATCGAGGCGCCGATGGCGGTGATCCGGTACTGCACCAGGCCATAGGCATGGCTGGTGCCCACCGCCAGCACGACCAGCAGCAGCAGCACCGGCGGGGGCAGGGTGGCCAGGAAGATCACCGCCAGGGCGCAGCCGATCAGCGTACCGGTGACGCGGTCCCAGCGGCGCTGGCTGGTGACGCTGTAATTGGCGCGCATGATCAGCGCGATGGTAAGCAGGATCCAGTTGGCATGGGCGAAGCGCGGAAACAGCAGCGTGAGGACATAGCCGGTGGTCATCGCCAGCGACAGGCGGATGGCATAGCGCAGGGCGGGCGCGCGCCAGCGGAGCTGGCGCAGCAGCACGCCGATGCCGCGCGGGCTGTCCTGGCGGAATAGGTCCAGGTCCAGGCTGGCGGCCAGGGTGCTGGGCGGCGTGTGGGTGTCCAGCGCCCGCGCCAGCGCCGCGATATGGCTGTCGGCCAGCACCAGCTTGTTGGCGGTGGCGAAGAAGGCATACAGCGCCGGATCGCCTGGCGCCGCGGCGCGGGCGGCGGCCACCGCCTCGGTCAATGCCCGGGCCTCGGCGCCGTGGCGGCGCGCGGGCGGGGTGGCGTGGC
>CALDFO010000073.1 GCA_937942205.1 uncultured Alphaproteobacteria bacterium | reverse complement strand
GTCACCATCCGCCGCGCGGCGGTGGCGAACACCTCCTGCACCGGCCAGGCGGCGGCGGCGTCCAGCTTGAGTTGTCGCGGCGCGGCGGGATGGCCCGCAGGGAGTCCGGGGGCGCCCGCCAGCACGGCCCTGTCCGGACCGGCGACGCGGTAGAGCAGCGCGAAGGGCATGTCGTGCGGATCGCTGGCCAGCGCCCGCGCCGCCAGCCGGTAGACATCCTCCACCGTATCGGCTTCCCAGGTGCGCGAGGCGATCTCGCGCAGCAGCGCCAGGCGGCGCGCGCCCACCACCCGGTCGGTGTCGTCGGTACTGGCGCAGACGATGCCGCCGATGCTGCCATCCTCCTGCGGCACCGGCGAGAAGGAGAAGGTGTAATAGGTTTCCTCGTCATAGCCGTTGCGGTTCATCACCAGCAGTTCGGCCTCCGAATAGCTGGCCTGGCCGTTCATGGCGGCGGCGATGCGATCCTTGATCTGGTCCCAGATCTCGGCCCAGACCTGCCGCGCGGGGCGGCCCAGGGCGGCGGGATGCTTGCCGCCGATGATGGGCAGATAGGCGTCATTGTAGAGGTTGATGAGATCGGACCCCCACCACACCCACATCGGTTGGCGCGAGGCCAGCAGGATACGCAGACAGGTCCGCAGCGACTGCGACCAGCCCTCCGGACGCCCCAGGGACGTGGCGGACCAGTCAAAGGCGCGCATCGCCGCGCCCATCTGGCCGCCCTGGCGCAAAAAATCCATTGGCGCATCCCTCGGCCTGGCCGGAATGGAGACAGACAGGCTGACATGCGCATTCATGAGCGATCTGGCATGAACGATCTGGCGCCCCTTCCAACCCGGGCTCTTCCGGTAGGGGAACGTCGCGCCGGCATCCTGGTTCCGGCCTGACCGGGAATTTCCATGCGTGCGTGTGTTGATCGGAACCGTCCGGGCTCCGGCTGGTTACGATAATCCGATCTCCCCAAACCCGCCGGATTCCATGGAACGGCTGCCGCACCCCTTGACGAACGCCGCGCTTTCGCAGGAAGCGGATCTGACAGAACGCTATGCGGCGGTCCGCGCCCACAGCCTTGCCCTGGCGGCAAGCCTGTCGCCCGAGGATTGCGCCGTTCAGTCCATGCCCGATGCCAGCCCGATCAAATGGCATCTGGCGCATACAAGCTGGTTTTTCGAGACGGTGATCCTGTCGCGCCGCTCCGGCTACCGGCCGTTCGATGCCCGTTTCGCCTATCTGTTCAATTCCTATTACGAGGCGCTGGGCCCCCGTCATCCGCGTCCGCGGCGCGGCCTGATTACCCGCCCCGCGCTGGACGAAGTGCTGGCCTGGCGCCGCCATGTCGATGCGGCGATGGCGCGGGCCTGCGCCGACCCGGCGCTTACCGATCTGATCCTGCTGGGACTGAACCATGAGCAACAGCATCAGGAGTTGATGCTGACCGACATCAAGCACGCCTTTTTCTGCAATCCGCTGCTGCCGGCTTATTCCGAATCCCCCCTCTGGGAGCAATGCGGCTTGCCATCCGGCCAGACCGCGTTGCCCCCATCGCCCCCCGCGGGTCCTGCGGACACCGAGAGAGAAAAACCGTGTTGGCGCAGTCACCCTGGCGGGATCGTGGAGATCGGTCATGACGGACGCGGTTTTGCCTTCGACAATGAAGGCCCGCGCCACCCGGTGCTGCTGCGGCCGTTCCGCATCGCGGCGCGGCCCGTCAGCAATGCCGAATATGCCGCCTTCATCGCCGATGGCGGCTATCGCAATCCGCAATTCTGGCTGTCCGACGGCTGGGCGATGGTGCAGGCGGAAGGCTGGGACGCACCGCTCTACTGGCTGGAGGACGATGACGGCAGCGCCCGAAAGCAGCAGTGCATCTTCACGCTGTCGGGCGTGCGGCCGCCCGACCCCGATGCGCCGGTGACGCATGTGAGCTTCTTCGAGGCCGCCGCCTATGCCGCCTCGGCGGGCAAGCGCCTGCCGACGGAGTTTGAATGGGAAGCCGCCAGCCCATCCTTCCCGCATGGCGCGGTGTGGGAATGGACGCGATCCTCCTACGATCCCTATCCCGGCTTCCGCCCCTTTGACGGCGTGGCCGCCGAATACAACGGCAAGTTCATGGTGGGACAGATCGTGCTGCGCGGCGGCAGCGTCGCCACCCCACCCGGCCATGCGCGGCCCAGCTATCGCAACTTCTTTCCGGCGCAGGCCAGGTGGCAATTTTCCGGCATCCGGCTCGCGGAGGATGCGTAATGGATTCACGCCTCGCCCGCGCCGTCCCGGTCACGCCGCTGATAACCGGAAATTTCGCCGACTGCCTGACGGCGGGCCTGTCGCGCAGCCCCAAGGAAATCCCCTGCAAGTATTTCTATGACGCGGAGGGCTCGCGCCTGTTCGACGCCATCTGCGCGTTGCCGGAATATTACCAGACCCGCACCGAGACGGCGCTGCTGCGCCGCCATGCCGGGAAGATCGCCGCGCTGATCGGGCCGGGCGTGGAGATCCTGGAGTTCGGCGCCGGATCGCTGCGCAAGGTCCGCATCCTGCTGGATGCGCTGGAGGCCCCCAGCGCCTATACGCCGCTGGATATTTCCGGCGCCTATCTGGCCGAGGTGGTGCGCACGCTGGCGGCGGACTATCCGGCGCTGAGGCTGCGGCCGCTGGTGGGGGACTTCACCCTGCCCCTGTCCATCCCGGCGCTGGCGGACGATCCCCGCCGCATCGGCTTTTTTCCCGGCGGCACCATCGGCAACTTCACGCCCGATGCGGCGAGGACGCTGTTGCGGCGGATGCGCGGCGTGCTGAATGGCGGCGGACTGCTGGTGGGCGTGGATCTGGTCAAGGACCCGGCCCGGCTCCATGCCGCCTATAACGATGCGGCGGGCGTCACCGCCGCCTTCAACAAGAATCTGCTGGCGCGCGCCAACCGCGAACTGGGCGCGGATTTCGACCTGGACGGATTTGCCCATTACGCGCCCTACAACCCCACCCAACAGCGCATCGAGATGTATCTGGTCAGCCTCAGGCGTCAGAGCGTGACCGTGGCGGGCCGGCGCTTCGATTTCGCGCAAGGCGAGGCGGTGCATACCGAGGACAGCCACAAATACACCCTGGATTCCTTCCGGGGGCTGGCGGCGCAGGCGGGCTTCCGCCCCCGCGCGGTCTGGACCGATCCCGAACGGCTGTTCAGCCTGCACTGGCTGGAAAGCTAGGCAGCGGCATCCAGACGCGATAGCCTTGTTCCCGAACCGGAACCGGAGACCTCCATGCTGGACAAGCTGATGAACCAGGCCAACGAACTTGGCGCCCGTTTCGGCCTGACGCCGGATCAGGTCCAATCCATCCTGGCCGCGATCCAGAGCAAGATCGGCAACGGCTCCGACCAGATGACCGCGATCCAGCAGGTGGCGCGCGAACAGGGCCTGCCGGTGGACAAGATTCAGGAACTGCTCGGTCAGGGCGGCGGCGGCGATCTTGCGGGCAAGCTGGGCGGCCTGGCGGGCGGCCTGTTCGGCAAGGGCTGATCCGAACGGCTCAGGTCGCCACCATCAGCGCCGGGCCGGACCAGTCCTTCAGCACCGCCGTGGCGGTGTTGCCGAAGAACAGGTCCTCGCCCGGCCGCACGCTGACACCCATCACGATCAGCGCATAATTGCGCCGCGCCTGCCGCAGGATGGCGTCCGCCGCGGCGGCGCGCGGCGATATCTGGGTGGTGACGCGCACGTCATAGCGCTCGCCCAGTTCGGTCATGTCCTTCAGCACGCGCTCCTCGCGCAGTCGGGTGCGGCTGTGCCCGTCGGTCTGGGAGACGAACAGCGCATGGACGCGCGCGCCGGTGCCCCGCGCGATGGCGAAGGCGATCTCGGCGGCGCGGCGCGACTGGGGCGAGCCGTTGACCGGCACCAGCAGGGCGCTGTGGAAGGTCAGCGGGGGAAGGCCGCCCTCGCGATGGCCCAGCACCACCAGCGGCCCTTCGAAACCGGCGGCAAGCTGCGTCACCTTGGGCGCGAAACCGCCGTCCGGCTCGACGCCGTCCTGCACACCGACGAACAGCAGGTCGTAGCCCTTGCGCGCCTCGTCCCGCACCACCTGGGCGGGTGCATCCAGCGGCACCTTGGCCGTCAGATGCACCTTTTCCGGGTCCGGCTCGGCCTCGTCGGCCAGCACCTTGGCGGCGCTGTGCCGCGCGCCGCGCTTGACCTCCCGCGCCAGCGGATCGGCCTTCAGGTCCGCGGCGCTCTGGACCAGGGACTGCGCCCCGCTCAACGCCTTCCGGTCGCTGTCGGGCGCGTCGGCCTTGCCCACTTCCTTGCCGGACAGGTCGCGCAGATCGCCGTCCTGGATTTCCTCTTCCGTCTTGCGCGCCACGCCCGCGTCGCGCAGGTCCGCCTCCAGCTTCAGAATGGTCACCGGCATTCCGTGCGCGCCCGCCAGCAGACCCGCCAGCCGCGCCGCCATGCGGCCCACCGGCCCGTCATCGGCCGCCAGCAGCAGCCGTTCCAGCTGCGGAACAAAGCCCTTTTCATCCACCGCCTCGCGCGCGATGCGGATTTTTTCCTCCGGCGTCATGGGCAGGCGCAGCAGCGCGGCCCGCAGCATGGGCGGCATCGCCATGGTGGTCAGCACCGCCATGGTGACGATCATGGTGTAGAGATTCTGCGTCAGGGCGCCCATCGAAAGACCGATCGAGGCCACGATCACCTCGGTGGAGCCGCGCGCATTCATGGCGCAGCCCAGCGCCAAGCCCTCGCGGCGGTTCAGGCCGCCCAATTCCGCGCCGATGAAGGCGCCGGAGAACTTGCCGATCGAGGCCACCGCCACCAGGGCGGCCGTCCACAGCGCCAGCCGGGGATCGGCCAGAATGGTCAGATCGGCCGACAGGCCCGACATGCCGAAAAAAACCGGCATGAAGAAGGCGGTGATCACGCCGCGCAACTGCTGCTGGATATGGTCCGTCAGGATCGGCGATTCCCCGATCAGCACCCCGGCCATGAAGGCGCCCAGCACGGTGCGGACCCCCAGCATGTGGGTCATCAGCGCCATCACCCCGGTGATCACCAGGATCATGGTGATGACGGGAAACTCGCTGCGGAAGGTGTCGTTGGCCCAGCGGATGGCGGTGAAGACCAGCCAGCGCCCGATGGTGAAGGCGAACAGCAGGAACAGCACGACGCCGCCGCCGGTCATGGCGATGGACAACAGGTCCAGGCCGTTGCCGCCGCCACCCGCATTTTCCGTGCCCGCGATGCCACCACCGGCGCTTGCGCCGGCGATACCAAAGGTGATGGCGATGATCACCCAGCCCACCGTGTCTTCCATGATCGCGGTGGCGACGATCACCTGGCCCAGGTTGCGGCGCATGAAGTTCATTTCGCGCACCACCATCGCCACGATCTTGATCGAGGAGATCGACAGCGCCGTGCCCAGGAACAGCGACGGCACCAGCCGCGCCTCGCCGGGCGGCAGCATGGCCTGCGGCAGGAGCTGGCCCAGCATGAAGCCGCAGGAAAAGGGCAGCGCGATTCCGGCCAGGGAAATGGTGACGGCCGCCCAGCCGGATTTGCGCACCAGCTTGAGATCGGTCTCCATCCCCGTCAGCAGCAGCAGCAGCAGGATGCCGAACTGCGACAGCCCGTCGATCATGCCCTTCTGTTCGGGATCATCGGGAAAGATGAAGTCATGCCCCTGCGGCCAGACCCAGCCGAACAGCGACGGTCCCAGCACGATACCCGCCAGAAGCTGGCCCATCAGGGCAGGCTGGCGCAGGCGCTGCATGATCTCGCCCAACACCCGGCCCACGATCAGCAGCAGCAGCACCTGGGCCACCAGGATCGCCTCGGTGCGGCCGCTGGCCGAGGAGCCGTTGCCCGCCGCCGCCCCGGCGGTGGCCGCCAGGGCGTTGCCGGTCAGCGCATGGTTGGCGATGGCGAAGGTGCACAGCAGGAAAAGGACCAGGGCCAATTGCCCCGTCGGCTTCAAGGAACGAATGGCGGTCATGAAATCTTCGGGAATATCAATGGACGGTGGGGAAAACCCCCATCACGGGCATAACGCGCGAAAGGCGTTTGCGTTCGCCGCCGCATCGCGCGAAAACAACCGCTCACAGGAAAGGGACTTCCATGACGCTCAGGCTGGTGCAGTTTCGGACCCAGGACGGCGCGCGCGCCGTCGCCGCGCTGGACGCGGAGGGGCGGGGCCGGATCGTCAATGGCGTGTCCAGTACCTATGACCTGGCCAGCCGCGCCATCGCCGGCGGCGTCTCGCTGGAAGCCAAGCTGGCCGATCTGGGCGTGGGCGATCATGTCGATGTGCGCGCCGCCCTGGCCGAGGGCCGTGTCCTGGCGCCGTTGGACCATGCCGATCCGGCGCACTGCATCGTCACCGGCACCGGCCTGACCCATCTGGGTTCGGCGGAGGGGCGCGACGCCATGCACAAGAAGCTGTCGGGAGAAGACTCTCTCACCGACTCCATGAAGATGTTCAAGCTGGGCCTGGAAAAGGGCAAGCCCGCGCCGGGCGAGGAAGGCTGCCAGCCGGAATGGTTCTACAAGGGCGACGGCAGCAGCATTGTGGCGCCGGAAGCGGCCTTCGCCTCGCCCGCCTTCGCCCAGGATGGCGGCGAGGAGCCGGAGATCGTGGGCCTGTACCTGATCGGACCCGACGGATCGCCCTGGCGGCTGGGCTATGCCCTGGGCAACGAATTCTCCGACCATGTCACCGAGAAGTTCAACTATCTGTGGCTGGCCCATTCCAAGCTGCGCCAATGCAGCTTCGGCCCCGAACTGCTGACCGGGCCACTGCCCCAGGCCGTGACCGGCGCCTCGCGGGTGCGGCGCGGCAACGCGGTCATCTTCGACAAGCCCTTCCTGTCGGGCGAGGCGAATATGAGCCACACCATCGCCAACCTGGAAGCGCATCACTTCAAGTATGAGGGCTTCCGCCGTCCCGGCGATGTGCATGTGCATTTCTTCGGCACCGCCACCCTGTCCTTCAGCGCCGGAATCCAGACCCGGCCGGGCGATGTGTTCGAGATCGAGGCCGACGCCTTCCTCTTTCCGCTCCGCAACACGCTGTCCATCGCCCCCGCCGCCCCCGCGGCGGTGAAAGCCCTCTAGTCAGCGCCGCCGGGACGCGCCACTCTCCCCACGCAAACCGGGGAGACGAACATGCGCAACAAGATGATGGCGGCGGCGGCCGCGGCAATGGTGATCGCGGCGGGCACAGCGCTGGCCCAGTCGGGCGGCGTGATGGCGGTATCGCAGGGGCCCAATACCCAGACTTACGACATCCCGCCGGACAGCAAGCCCCAGACGGTGATCATCACCACCCGCGCCTTCAAGCCGGGCGAGAGCGCCTCGCCGCATATCCATCACGGCGTGGAGCTGGCCGAGGTGATCAGCGGCACGGTGGAGGTCTACCGCAAGGGCCAGAAGCCGGAGATCGTCAAGGCGGGCGGCAGCTTCCTGATCCCGCGCGAGGCGCCCCATGACGCCAGGAATATCGGCACCGACGATGTGCAGCTGGCGGTGACGCTGGTGATCGACAAGGGCACCGCGCCGCGCACGCCGGTGGACGCGGCGCAGTTGAAATAAGCGCCGCCCGCAAGGGTGCACCGCACACAACAGGCAAGGAGCGCCGGCCAAGGTCACCGGGCGGGAAAATCCCTTGCCCGGCGCTTTCTTTCATGCCTGTCTTGCAAGGATAACGGCGAAAAAGCCGGCGGACGGATTGAGGGGACATATGCGCAAACTGGGCCTGTTGACGGGGCTTGTCATTCTGGCTGCCGCCAGCGGGCTGGCGGCCACCGGCGGCGTGCTGGCGCAGACAGCCCCGCGGCCCGCCGCCCCGGCCAATCCGCCGCCCGCGCCGCCAAAGCATATTTCCGCCAGCGACCAGCTTCCTTATTGGGCCTATCCGGTCCCCACCCGCAAATGGCCGGAGCCCGATCCCAAGGAGGTGCTGCGCCTGCCCGGCACCAAGGTGGTCAAGACCGTCGCCCAGACCAATGACCGCTTCAAGATCGCCGACTGGCGCCCGGACGAGCATCCCAAGATGCCGCCCATCGTGGAGTTCGGCCGCGCGCCCGATGTGATGGCCTGCGGCTATTGCCACCTGCCCAACGGCCATGGCCGCCCCGAAAACGCCTCGCTGGCGGGCCAGCCCGCCGAATACATCAAGCAGCAGGTGATCGAGATGCGCGAGGGCCGCCGCAAATCGTCGGAAACCCGCATGGGTTCGATCAACACCATGATGCGGGTCGCCCAGCACACCACCGACGCGGAAGCCCGCATCGCCGGGGAATATTTCTCCAAGGTCAAATACACCAAATGGATCCGCGTGGTGGAAACCGATACGGTGCCCAAGACCGAGATCGCCGCGCGCAACATGCTGATGCGCCACGGCAAGGGCAGCGAGCCGATCGGCCAGCGCATTCTGGAAGTGCCGGAGAATCTCTATCGCACCGAGGCGCGCGATCCGGCCTCCGGCTTCATCGCCTATGTGCCCAAGGGTTCGGTGGCGCGCGGCAAGAAGCTGGTGGAATCGGGGGCGGGCGGATTTCCCTGCGCCGCCTGCCACGGCGCCAATCTCAAGGGCCTGGGCAATGCCCCGGCGCTGGCGGGCCGTTCGCCCAGCGGCATCGTGCGCCAGCTCTATGATTTCCGCTCCGGCACCCGCGGCGGCCCGGCGGCGGAGATGATGAAGGTGCAGGTGGCCAACATGACGCCCGCCATGCGCCTGGATGTCGCCGCCTATCTCGCCTCCCTGAATCCGTAAAAGGATTTCCCATGCACAGCACCCGCCGTTCGTTCCTGATGGGGTCGGCGGCGGTGGCCTGCCTGCCCGTCACCCCGGCAAGCGCGCAAGACGCACTCGCCATCGCCACGCCGATGGACCCGCCGGAATGGGCGCTGCTGCAGCGCGAGCTGCTGCGGGCGCAGACCGAAGCCTGCAAGGCCTTCTTCCGCCGCTATTTCAATCCCCATACCGGCTGGCTGGAAGTGGTGGAACGCTGGGGCGGCGATGACGGCCCCGACGACGCCATCGAGAATGTGAACGACTGGCCGCATCTCTACATGCTGGGCGGCGACGCCGCGCTGAAGGAAATGTATGAGAAAGCCTGGGAAGGCCATCTGCGCCAGTACAGCGCCGCCAGGACCACGGAGGTGCCGCTAGCCAAGGAAGGCATGTATTACAAGGAATTCCCCACCCAGATGGACTGGCAGCACAATGGCGAGGGCCTGACGGTCTTCAACATGATGCCGCTGGCCGATCCCTACAGCCGCGCCACCCGCCAGCGCGTCCGGCGGTTCGCGGGCTTCTATATGGACGAGGATCCCGGCGCGCCCAACTACGATCCCAAGCTCAAGCTGATCAAAAGCCTGATGAACGGCTCCAAGGGGCCGCTGCTGCGCAAGGCGACGGGGCTGGACTGGGCGGGCGATCCCATCGATGTCGAACACCGCTTCCCTTATCTGGCCCATGGCGAAGGCAGCTATGAAGGCATGGTGGCGCACTTCAAGGATTATAACGATGTGATTGGCGACAGTCCGCTGAACCTGGTCGCCACCACCCTGTCCACCAACGCCTATATGCTGAGCCATGAGGCCAAGTACAAAGCCTGGACGCTGGAGTATGTGGACGCCTGGGTGGAGCGCGCCCGCGCCAACAACAATATCCTGCCCAGCAATATCGGGCTGGACGGCAAGATCGGCGGCGCCACCGACGGCAAATGGTATGGCGGCGTCTATGGCTGGGGCTTTTCGCCCATCGTGCCCATGACCGGGGCGCGCGCCGACCGCAACCGCATTCCGCGCTCCTTTGTCGGCTTCATGAACGCCTATCTGCTGTCCAGGGGCGACGACAAATATCTGGAGGTCTGGCGCAAGCAAGCCGACCGTTTCGACGCCCAGGCCAAGGCGGTGAACGGCAAGATGTCCTCGCCCACCATGTATGGCGACCAGGGCTGGTATGGCTGGCGCGCCGGCCGCTACAATTTCAACTTCCTGGAGATCTATGCCCTGTCGATGAAGCCCGCCGACCGCGCCCGCTGCGAGGACACCGGCTGGTACGACTTCCTGGAAGGCAAGAACCCCGGCTATCCCGTCAAGGCGATGCGGGCCGACCTGGCGGAAATCCGCAAGCGCATGGCGCTGGTGGCCGCCGACGACACCGCCCCCGACATGCGGCTGGCCGATCATGCGCTGGACTATAATCCCGCTTTGGTGGCGACCCTGACCCAGACGATGGGCGCGGGGCTTTATATCGGCCATCCCGGCTGGGCCAGGACCACGCCGTCGCAGGGCGGCGCTCTGTTGTTCACCCGCCTGCGCTATTTCGATCCCGAGGCGCGCCGCCCCGGCATTCCGCCCGATGTGGCGGCGCTGGTCGACGGCTGGTCGCCCGACAGTGTCACCGTCACCTTGGTCAATCTTAATCCGGTGACGGCGCGCAGCCTGATCGTGCAGGGCGGCGCCTATGCCGAGCACCAGATCACCAGCGTGTCGGACGGCAAGACCACGACCGCGGTGGACGCGGCGCATGTCCCCGTGCGGCTGGCGCCTGGCGCGGGTGCGCGGCTGACCATCCGTATGCGCCGTTTCGCCAACGACCCCACCCTGGCCTTCCCCTGGGAAAACACCATTGCCGATCTGGGCGACGCCCCGGCGGTGGAAAAGACACCGGAACATTAAGAGAGGATATGCCATGAAAAAACTGATCCTGGCCGCCGCCCTGCTGGCCTCCACCGCCCTGCTGGTTCCGTCCTTGGCGCAGCAAAGCCCGTTCGGCCCGCGGGTGCAGCCCGATCCGCCCGGCGGCATCAAAATTCCCGACGCGCCGCAGCTTCCCTATCACTATGGCGCCAAGCCGGTGGCGCCCAATGGCGAGAAATTCGGCAATGTCTCCTCGCTGACCCTCAAGCCCAACGGCAACCTGCTGGTGTTCAACCGCAACCCGGCGATCATGATGATCGAATACGATCCCACCGGCACCAAGGTGATCCGCACCTTCAATCCCAACATCCCCTCCAACCCGCATGGCCTCAGGGTGGACCGCCACAACAACATCTGGATCACCGACAGCTTCATGAATGTGATCTGGAAGCTGAACGACAAGGGCGAGCCGCTGAAGATGTTCGGCAAGCGCGGCGAGAACGGTCCCTGGGACGACAGCAAGTGGAACGGCATGTTCAACCA
>CALDFO010000072.1 GCA_937942205.1 uncultured Alphaproteobacteria bacterium | reverse complement strand
AGCGCCAGCGCCGCCGCCATCGAAGCGGGATTGGCGTTGTAGCTTTCGTCGATCACCGCGACGTCGCCGCTGCGGAAACGCGCGCCCCGGCCTTTGAGGGCGGTAAAATCCTTGAGCGCGGCGGCGGCATTCAGCACATCGCCTTCGAGCAGCGCCGCCGCCGCCAGCGCGCCCACCACATTCTGGGCGATATGGGCGCCCGGCGCGCCGACAAAACACTCCACGGCGGTGCCCAGGATGTCGGCCTTGAGGCGCATCCCGTCGCCTTCGGGCGAACAGGACAGCAGTTTCGCCTCGCCCTTTTCGCCGAAACTGACGATCCGGCCGACCTTGGCCTGGCGCGCCCGCGCCGTCAGGCGTTCGGCATAGACGCTGTCGGCGGGGATCAGGCCAAAACCGCCCGGCTCCAGCCCCTCGAAAATTTCCGACTTGGCGTCGGCGATGGACTCGCAGTTGCCGAAGAATTCCAGATGCGCGGGCGCGATGGTGGTGATCAGCGCCAGATGCGGCCGCACGAACGACACCAGGTTCCGCAACTCGCCGAAATGGTTCATGCCCACTTCAAAGACGCCGTATTCGGCGTCGCGCGGCAGCGCGGCCAGCGACAGCGGCACACCCCAGTGATTGTTGTAACTGGCGGCGCTGACATGGGTGCGGCCCAGCGCATTGCAGGCCAGCCGCAGGATTTCCTTGGTGGTGGTCTTCCCCGCGCTGCCGGTGACCGCCAGGATTTTCGCGTTGCTGCGGGCGCGGGCGGCACGGGCCAGGTCTTCCAGACCGCGCTGGGTATGGCCCACGGTGAGCAAGGGACCGGCGACACCCGGCGGCGCATGAGTGACCAGCGCCGCGCCGGCCCTGGCTTCGAAAGCGGCGCGCACGAAATCATGACCGTCGCGGTTGCCGCCTGTCAGGGCCACGAACAGATCGCCGGGCTTGAGGGTGCGGGTGTCGATCGAAAGACCGTTCACCTGGAACGGCGCGCTGGCGGTGCCCAGGGTGGCGGCTTGGGCTTCGAGGTGCGTCCACAGCGTCATGCCGCGCGCCCTCCCGCCGCCAGCGCCGCCGTCACCGCCTGTTCGCGGTCGGAAAAAGGATGCACCGCGTCTTTTATATACTGGCCCGTTTCATGGCCTTTTCCGGCGATCACCAGCACATCGCCCGCCGCCAGCGCGGTCACGGCGGTGCGGATCGCTTGGGCGCGGTCACCGATCTCGCGCGCGCCCTGTGCCCCGGCCAGGACTTCCGCCCGGATGGCGGCGGGGTCTTCGCCGCGGGGATTGTCGTCGGTGACGATCACATCGTCGGCCAGCCGCGCCGCCACCGCCCCCATCAGCGGACGCTTGCCGCGGTCGCGGTCGCCGCCGCAGCCGAACACGACATGCAGGCGGCCGCGGGTATGGGGCCGCAGCGCCTCCAGCACTTTTTCCAGGCTGTCCGGGGTATGGGCATAGTCCACATAGATGGGCGCGCCATCCTTCGAGAAGGCGACCTTCTCCATCCGGCCCGGCGCGCCTTTCAGCGATTCCAGCGCGGCGAAGACCCGCGCCGGATCCTCGCCCAGCCCGATGGCCAGCCCGGCCGCCACCAGCGCGTTGGACGCCTGGAAGGCGCCCGCCAGGGGCAGCAGCACATTATAAGTGTTGCCCGCATACAGGATGGTCAGCGCCTGGGCGTCGCCCCGTCCCTGCCGCGCCGCCAGGGTGATGGTCTCGCCCTTTTCGCCCACCGTGATCAGCGTCAGGCCGCGCGCCCTGGCGGCGTCCGCGAAGCGCGCCGCATGGTCGGCATCGGCATTGACCACCGCGATACCGCCGTCCTTCACCACTTCGGTGAACAGACGCAGCTTGGCGGCCAGGTAATCCGCGAAGGTCGCGTGATAATCCATGTGATCGC
>CALDFO010000071.1 GCA_937942205.1 uncultured Alphaproteobacteria bacterium | reverse complement strand
CAGCCTGTTCGCGCCCCGACTGCCCGACCGGGTGCTGCGGGTGGTGCTGGCCCTGACCCTGACCGCGGTGGCCCTGCGGCTGCTCTGGCCCCATGCCTGACCGCCCCGCCAAAACTCCCCGCGCCTGGCAGCGGATGCTCAGCGGCCGCCGCCTGGACCTGCTGGAACCCAGTCCGCTGGACATCGAGATCGCGGACATCGCCCACGGCCTGGCCCGTGTGGCCCGCTGGAACGGCCAGACCCGGGGCGATCACGCCTTTTCGGTGGCCCAGCATTCGGTGCTGGTGGAACGGCTGGTGGCCGAGCTATCGCCCCGCCTGAGCCGCGAGGCCCGGCTGGCGGCGCTGCTGCACGACAGCCCGGAATATGTTGTCGGCGACCTCATAAGCCCCTTCAAAGCCGCCGTTGGTATGAATTACAAAGCCTTGGAAGAAAGACTTCAGGCAGCGGTTCATCTGCGGTTCGGGCTGCCCGCCCAGCTGCCTGCCAGCCTGAAAACCCTGTTCAAGCGCGCCGACCACCTGTCAGCCTATTACGAGGCCACCCAGCTTGCCGGGTTCGAGGAAGCCGAAGCCCGCCGCCTGTTCGGAAGGCCGCCGGCGGGGCTGAAAACGCCCCGGCTGACCCCGCTGGCGACCGCCGAAGCCCAGGCCCTGTTCCTGGCCAGATTTCAGCGCCTTTATGCTCATTAGTGTGCTAAAGACCGTCTCATGCCCCATTTGCTGGTCGCCCCCCTTTCCAGCCTGAACGAGACCCTGGCGACGCACGCGCCCTCCCATCTGGTCAGCCTGCTGTCGCCGGAACACATGATCGAGACCCCGGCGGGCTTCCCGGCCGGGGCCCACCTCAAGCTGGGGGTCAACGATATCGTGGACCCCGCGGCGGGCACCGCGCCCCCCGCCCGGCCCCATATCGACCAGCTGCTGGCCTTCTCGCGCGACTGGGACGGCCGCCAGCCCCTGCTGATCCATTGCTGGGCCGGGATCAGCCGCTCGATGGCCAGCGCCTATACCGTGTTGTGCGACCGGCTGGGGCCGGGGCGCGAGATCGAGATCGCGCGCGCCATCCGCCTGCGCGCGCCGCACGCCCAGCCCAACCGCCTGCTGGTCCGCCATGCGGACGAAGCCCTGGGACGGCAGGGCCGCATGGTGCTGGCGTTGAACAGCATGGGGCCGCCGCTGGTGGTCGAGGAAGGCGTCACCACCACCTTTCCCCTGGCGGGCTTATGAGCGGCAAGGATCGTGTCAGCATCGGCCTGTCCGCCGCCATCCTGGCGGTGGAAGTCGAACAGCCCGTGGTGCTGGTGGTCAGCCATGACGGCGCGGAGGACGCCCTGCCCTTCGGCCCCTTCGATCCGGCCTATCACCGCACCCTGGAGTCGGGCCTGCGCAAATGGGTCGGCGAGCAGACCCGTTTCGATCTCGGCTATACCGAACAGCTCTATACCTTCGGCGACAAGGGCCGCCATATGCCCGGTGGCGGCAACAAGGGCGATCGCGTGGTGTCGGTGGGCTATCTCGCCCTGACCCGCAAGGGCCCGGAAACGGCGGAAACCCGCTGGCGCAGCTGGTATCACTATTTTCCCTGGGAAGACTGGCGCGACGCCCGCCCCGCCATGATCGACGGCGTGATCCTGCCCAGCCTGCGCAAGTTCGTGAAGGACGCGCCCGACGCCGAAGCCGCCGAACTGCGGCGCGAGCGGGTCAATCTCTGCTTCGGTGAAAGCTGGGACGAGGAAAAGGTGCTGGAGCGGTACGAACTGCTCTATGAGGCCGGACTGGTGCAGGAATATTTCCGCGACACCGGCAAGCCGCCGCGCGGCGCGGCCCCAAGCCAATCTTTGGGCACCGCCATGCTGTTCGACCATCGCCGCATCCTGGCCACCGCCATCGCGCGGCTGCGGGGCAAGCTGAAGTACCGCCCGGTCGTGTTCGAACTGATGGCCCCCACTTTCACCCTGCTGGAATTGCAGCGCGCGGTGGAGGCGCTGGCGGGCCTGCGGCTGCACAAGCAGAATTTCCGCCGCCTGGTGGCCGAGCAGGGTCTGGTGGAAGGCACCGGCAAGCTGTCCGCCCCGGCGCGGGGCCGCCCGGCGGAACTGTTCCGCTTCCGCCGCGAGGTGCTGCGCGAACGCCTGGCCCCGGGCGTGCGGCTGACCCCCAGACGGGCCCGCCAGGAACGCGGCGGGTAGGCGCGGCAAAGCGTCATAAGCATGCAACATATGCCGGATTTGCGGGTTTGCGTCTCTTGACCCCTATATGCTCGGGTGTAGCATAAACCCGAACCGGCTCCTTGAAGGCCGGGTTTTTTGCCCCACATATATACTCGAAATGAGTATATGTCCGGGATGGAGGACACGAGATGGGTGTTGAGCTGGCCTATACCGACGCCGTCGCCCGCGCGACCGACGATCTCTATGCCAAGGTGGCGAACTTCATCCCCAAGGCCGAGTGGCTGATCCATGCTCCGGTGATCGCCGAGATCAATCGCCTGAAGCGCGAAAAGAACGCCGTCGTCCTGGCGCACAATTACATGACGCCGGAAATCTTCCATTGCGTGGGCGATTTCGTGGGCGACTCCCTGGCGCTGGCGCGCGAGGCCGCGCGCACCGACGCATCCGTGATCGTGCAGGCGGGCGTGCACTTCATGGCCGAGACCTCCAAGATCCTGTCGCCGGACAAGACCGTGCTGATCCCCAGCATGGCGGCGGGCTGTTCGCTGGCCTCGTCCATCACCGGCGCGGACGTGCGCCTGCTCAAGGCAAAATATCCCGGCCTGCCGGTGGTCACCTATGTCAACACCAGCGCCGAGGTGAAGGCCGAAAGCGACATCTGCTGCACCAGCGGCAACGCCGTGGCGGTGGTGGAAACCATCGCCCGCGATTTCGGTGTCGATACGGTCATCATGATCCCGGACAAATACCTGGCGCGCAATGTGGCGGCCCAGACCGGCGTCAAAGTCATCACCTGGGAAGGCGCCTGCGAGGTGCATGAGCGATTCACGGCGCAGGAAATCCGCGACTATCGCGCCGCCCATCCCGGCATCGTGGTGCTGGCGCATCCCGAATGCCCGCCCGAAGTGGTGGCGGAGGCCGATTTCGCCGGCTCCACCGCCGCCATGATCGGCTATGTCGGAACCCACAAGCCGCAGCGGGTGGTGATGATCACCGAATGCTCGATGAGCGACAATGTCGCGGTGGAAAATCCGCAGACCGAATTCATCCGGCCCTGCAATCTGTGCCCCCACATGAAGCGCATCACGCTGGACGGCATCCTTCATGCCTTGCGGACCATGACCCACGAAGTGGTGGTGGATGCCGCCATCGCGGCGCGGGCCAAGGCGCCGATCGACCGCATGTTGGCGGTGAAGGTCTGACGCCGATGCGCCAGATAAGCAATCAGATCGACAATATCGTCGAGACCGACGGCGCCCTGATCCTGGGCGCCGGCATCGCGGGCCTGTTCACCGCGCTGAAGCTGTCGCCCATGCCCTGCATCGTGCTGGCGGGCACCCGGCCGGGCTTGTCCGGCTCCAGCGCCTGGGCGCAGGGCGGCATCGCGGCGGCGGTGGGCGAGAATGACAGTTGGCAGAGCCATGCTCATGACACGGTCGCGGCGGGCGCGGGCCTGTGCGATCCGGCCATCGTGGAAATGGTCGCACGCGAAGCCCCGGCCCGCATCGCGGACCTGGTGGCCTATGGCGCGCCGTTCGACCGCAACGGCGACGGCACCCTGGCGCTGGGCCGCGAGGCCGCCCATTCCCTGCCCCGCATCGTGCATGTGCGCGGCGACGGCGCGGGCGCGGCGATTTCCGCCACCCTGGCGGCGCGGGCGCAGGACGCATCCAACATCACGCTGCTGGAAGGCTTTCACGCGGTCGAGCTGGCGATGGAAAATGGCCGCGTCACCGGCATCTTCGCCCGCTCCGGGATCGGCAATGACGCCCGCCTGATCCTGTTCCGGGGCCGCGCCGTCATCCTGGCCAGCGGCGGGCTGGGCGCGCTCTATGCCGTCACCACCAATCCGCTGGAAGCGCGCGGCGAGGGCCTGGGCATGGCGGCGCGCGCGGGCGCGCTGATCGCCGACCCGGAATTCGTGCAGTTCCATCCCACCGCCATCGCGGTGGGCCGCGATCCCGCGCCGCTCGCCACCGAGGCGCTGCGCGGCGAAGGCGCGGTACTGGTCAACACACGCGGCGAACGCTTCATGACCGCGATCCATGCGGATGCTGAACTGGCGCCGCGCGATATCGTGGCCCGCGCCATCCATCGCCAGATCGTGTCCGGGCAAAAGGTCTATCTGGACTGCCGCGAGGCCATCGGCGCGTCCTTCGCGCATCATTTCCCCACCGTGCATGCCGCCTGCATCGCGGCCGGGATCGATCCGGCGGCGCAGCCCATCCCCGTCGCGC
>CALDFO010000070.1 GCA_937942205.1 uncultured Alphaproteobacteria bacterium | reverse complement strand
GGTTGCAAGACTGATGGGCGCGGTGGCGCTGGCGCTTCTGCTGGGCGCGCTGGGGTTCCAGTATTGGAGCGCGCTGCCGCCCTGCGAGATGTGCCACTGGCAGCGCTGGCCGCATATCGCCGCCGCCCTGATCGGCCTGGCGGGCGTCACGCTGTGGAAGACGGATTCGCGCCTGCTGGTGGCGGGCGTCATCGTGATCGTCACCGCGCTGGGACTGGCGGTGGCCAAGCCCTGGGCCATGATGGCCTACATCGTCATCGCGGCGCTGGTGCTGGTGGGCCTGTTGTCGCAGGTCAAGGGCGCGCGCGGCCTGGCCATCGCCGCCATCGTACTGGTGGCGGTGTCGGGCCTGATCGGCGCCTATCAATGGGGTATGCAGCTGGGCTTGCTGCCCGGCCCCAGCGCCTGCACCGGACAGCGTTTCGTGCTGGGCAGCGACATGGTGCCGGAAATAAGCTGCAACGCCGTCACCTGGTCGCTGTTCGGCCTGTCGCTGGCGGCCTATAACGCGCTGATCTCGCTGGGCGCGGCCGCGCTCGGCGCGGTTCTGCTGATGAAGAAGCCCCAATGATCCGCAAATCAAGACCCGCCGCCCCCGGTTCCACCGCCGATGTGGCGGCGATGATCCGTGTCGATCATGCCGGTGAATATGGCGCGGTCCGCATCTATGAAGGTCAGCTTGCCGTGCTGCGCCGCCGGGCGGGCAGCGCCCGCGCCGTGGAGACCATCGAACACATGGCGGCGCAGGAACAGGCGCATCTGAAAGCCTTTGACGGGCTGGTGAACGAACGCCGGGTGCGGCCCACCGTGCTGGAGCCGGTCTGGCGGGTGGCCGGTTTCGCCCTGGGCGCGGCCACCGCGGCGCTGGGCGAAAAAGCCGCGTATGCCTGCACCGCCGCCGTCGAGGAGGTGATCGACGAACATTATGCCGCCCAGATCGCCGCGCTGGAAAAGCTGGACGGCGACAAGGCCGATCCTGTCTTGAAGGACAAGATCGCCGCCTTCCGCGCCGACGAAGCGGCGCACCGCGACACCGCCCTGGCCGAGGGCGCCGAGCAGGCCCCCGGCTACCGCCTCCTCAGCCGGACCATCAAGGCGGGCTGCCGCCTGGCGATCCGGCTCTCGGAACGGATTTAGCGCATCATTCGGTTCAAGCACGGCGCGAGGGATTTTGTGGCGTGGGCAGGCGCGTCGAGCGACGTGTACATGGCGTACACGAGCGGTTCGTAGCGACAGCGTGCGAACGCAACGAACCCACGACGCACCGCCCTCGCCGCTGCGCGGCTCGAAGCGGGGCCAGCTTTTCTAATGTGCTTCGCACATAAGAAAAGCTAGGCCAAAGACCCGCGCCCTAGGGTTCCAGCTCACTGTCCCAGTAGAGATAATCCGTCCAGCTTTCATGCAGATAATTGGGCGGAAACTTGCGGCCATGCGCGCGCAGTTCCATCACCGTGGGCTGGTGCGGCCGGCTGCGTGGATGCATCTTTGCCTGCGCGGGCATCCGCCCGCCCTTGAGCAGATTGCACGGACTGCAGGCGGTGACGATGTTTTCCCAGGTGGTGCGCCCACCCTTGCTGCGTGGAATGATGTGATCGAAGGTCAGGTCGTTGGGATCGCCGCAATACTGGCATTCGAATTCGTCGCGCAGAAAGACATTGAAGCGGGTGAAGGCGGGACGGCGGGCGGGCCGGATATAGGTCTTGAGCGAGACGACCGAAGGCAGCTTCATCTCGAAGCGGGCCGAGCGCACCACCCGGTCATATTCCTCCAAGATGGTCACCCGCTCCAGGAACACCGCCTTGATGGTGTCCTGCCACGACCAGAGCGACAGTGGATAGTAACTCAGAGGGCGATGGTCAGCATTCAGCACCAGCGCCGGACAGTTGCTGGCGGACGCCCGCGCGGGGGCGACAGGGGCTAGCACGGAAGAAATCCTGTGAAGGCGCTTCTCCTTTGCAGGCGCGATTTTAGGGGCGGTCCCCCGTCCGCCTCAAGAGGCTAACCGATTCGTCATGACGGTTTGTAGACGCTGCGCACCGGCCCGCGGCTTTTCAACCGCCCGTCAAACGCCTGGCCCAGGAAATGGCCCGCCAGCGTCAAACCGTCCGGATCGATGCCGTGGCCCATGCCCGGCGCCAAGTGCCATTGCACCGCCGCCCCCGCCGCGCCCAGCTGGCCGGCCGCCAGAAACATGGCCTGGGGCGGGATCACCGGATCGCTGTCGCCATGGGTCAGCAGGATAGGCGGCCATTCCCCCTCTGCCAGTGCGGGCGGCGCGCCCGCCAGCAGGCCGGAAAAGCCCACGATGGCGGCGGGCCGGACCTTGCGCCGCAACCCCACATGCAGGGACAGCATGGCGCCTTGCGAAAAGCCCGCCAGCGCCAGCCGCTCCGGCCCCAGGCCCAGCCGCGTCAGTTCGGCATCCAGGAATGCGTCCAGCGCCGGGGCCGCCGCCTCCACCCCCCGGGCCATTTCGTGCGGGTCGATGCGGGAGATGGGAAACCATTGATAGCCGGGGCCGCCGGGAACACGCGCGGGCGCATTGGGCGCGGCGAAGGCCACGCCGGGCAGCACAGGCTGCCAGTGCGACGCCAGGTCGATCAGGTCGTTGCCGTCGGCGCCATAACCATGCACCAGCACCACCAGATGGGTGGCGGGGCCGGCGGCGGCGGGCGTGGTGGGTCCGGAGAGTGTCATGCCTGTCGGGGATGCGGTAAAGGTTGCGCCGATGATTGTTACCCGCTTCGCCCCCAGCCCGACAGGCCTGCTGCATCTGGGCCATGCCCTGGCCGCCATCATCGCGGCGGAAAGCGGCGACGACTTCCTGCTGCGAATCGAGGATATCGACAAGGGCCGCAGCCGGGCGCAGTTCATCGAGGCGATCTTCTACGATCTCAAATGGCTGGGCCTGTCCTGGGACGAGCCCACCTTGCGCCAGTCCACCCGGATGAGCGCCTATGCCGAGGCCCTCAGCGTGCTCAAGGCGCAGGACCTCCTCTATCCCTGTTTCTGCACCCGCGCCGAGATCGCCGCCGAGATCGCCCGCGCCGGCGAGGCCCAACACTTTGCTTCATGGGGCCCTTCGGGCCCGGGGCCCGAAGGGCCCCTCTATCCCGGCACCTGCAAGACAATCGCCGCCGCGGCGGCGTTGGAGCGCATGGAGGCAGGCGAGAATTTCGCGCTGCGGCTGGATGTCACCAAGGCGGCGGCGCGGACCGGCCCATTGACCTTCCGCGAGCATGGCCATGTCCGGCCCGTGGACCCCTTCCGCTTCGGCGACATCGTGATCGCCCGCAAGGACATGCCGACCTCCTATCACCTGGCCGTGGTGGTGGATGACGCTTATCAGCGGGTCACGCTGGTGACGCGCGGCGAGGATCTTCTGCCCGCCAGCCATATCCAGCGGCTGCTGCAGGCGCTGCTGAAACTGCCGGAACCGGCTTACGCCCATCACCCGCTGGTGCTGGACGAGCAGGGGCGCAAATTCTCCAAACGCGACAATGCGGTGACGCTGCAAAGCCTGCGCGCGGCGGGGCTGACGCCGTCGGATATCCGGGCCAGGATTGGGGTTTAGGATCTCAGCTTTCGCCCAGCGATGTCCCGGCCTCGCGCCGCGCTTGGACGCGCGCCGCTGCGGCGTTCGACCGGGCAAAAGGTCCACTGGACCTTTTGCTGATCCGGTCTCACCCCTCCGGTTTCAGCTTTCGCTCGCCTCCCAAGAGGTCGGCTTCGCACGCTGAAACCACCTCCCCCTTTGGATGCGCTACGCGCATAAGGGGGAGGCGGGCTGAGTTGGCTGCCCCCAATTGTCATTCCCGCGAAAGCGGGAATCCAGCTTGTTTTTTCCTGTCCCGGCCTCGCGTCGCGCGCAAGCGCGCGACACTGCGGCGTTCGCCGGGACCGAAGGTCCACCGGACCTTCGGTTCATCCCGGCTCACCCCGCGAAAGCGGGAATCCAACTTTCTTCAGGACCATGCTATAGCCGCGTCATGACCAACGGCCTCGACGCGCTTTTCGCCACCATCGCCACCCGCAAGGATGCCGACCCGGCCTCGTCCTACACCGCCAGGCTGCTGTCGCGGGGCGTGGAGACCTGCGCCAAGAAATTCGGCGAAGAAGCGGTGGAAACCGTGATCGCCGCCATCCAGCGCGACAAAACGGAACTGGCCAAGGAATCGGCCGATGTCCTCTATCATCTGTCGGTGCTGTGGGCGGCGGCGGGGATCACACCCGAAGACGTGTATGCCGTGCTGAAAAGCCGCGAGGGCCAGTCGGGGCTGGATGAGAAAGCCGCCCGGCCGAAAGCTTGAGGCGCGCCTCCCCTTCGCGGCGAAGCCGCCCAGAAGGGGGAGATGTCGCAACGCTGTGTCCGCGGAGCGGACCGAGTTGCGACAGAGGGGGTTCAGGAAACAACGCGAGGAGTTTTGCGGCGTGGGCAGGAGCGCCACGCGCCGTGTACAAGACGTACACGCGCGAAGGCGCGACGCCAAATAACCGCGCCTAGGCTTTATTTTCTTCTTCTTCGGCCAGCGACTTCACCAGGTCCAGCACCCGCTTGCGCACCTTGGCGTCCTTGATCTTCATGAAGGCCAGCGACAACTGAAGGCCCTCGCCACTGGAAACGAACTCCATCACCGGCGGCGCGCCTTCCGGCTCGCTCATGCCCGGCTGGGTGGCGGCGCCCACGCCCTCATAGAAGAAATCCACCGGCACGTTCAGAATGCGCGACACCTCGAACAGGCGGCCCGCGCCGATGCGGTTGACGCCCTTTTCGTACTTCTGGACCTGCTGGAAGGTCAGGCCCAACAGATCGCCCAGCCGTTCCTGACTCATGCCGATCAACATGCGGCGGATGCGCACGCGATTGCCGACCTGAACATCAATGGGGTTGGCCTGTTTCTTGGGCAAATGCAGGACTCTGATGATTTGTCGGCGGGGAACTTAGCCTCATCTATCGCCGAACTGAAACAAATTATTCGCTGGCCTCAACGGGTCCGGCGGCCAAGCGCGAAGGCCGCGAGCACCCCGGTAACCAACAGGCCCAGAAAGACCAGGTCGCCAAAACGCGCATAAGGCGGCGGCGGCAGCGCCGCGGGCAGGCGCGCATCCACCACGCCCGTGGCATTAAGATTAAGGCTGGCCCGGATTCTGCCCACAGGATCGATCATCGCGCTGATGCCGGTATTGGCGGCGCGTGCGATGGGCAGGCCCTCCTCGATAGCGCGCACGCGCGCGATCAGCAGGTGCTGGCGCGGCCCGGCCCAGGGCCCGAACCAGGAATCATCGGTGATGTTGACGAACCAGCCGGGCCGCGCGTCCCGCGGATCGGTCACCGCATGAGGGAAGATCACTTCATAGCAGATCAACGGCGCGACATCGGGCGCGCCTGCAACCGCAAGCACATGCGGGCGGTCGCCGGCGGAAAAGCCCGAGGCGCCCGACACCATCTGTGTGACGCCCAAACGGCCCAGAAGCCCGGCCAGCGGCACATATTCGCCAAAGGGCACCAGATGGAATTTGTCATAGACGGCGGGCAGGCCACCGCCGGGATTGAACAGGTACAGGCTGTTAAAATAGCGCGTCCCATCCCGATCCCGCGCGATACGGTCCGAACCGGTCATCAGCGTCTGGCCGCGCATGGTGAACAGCGTGATCTGATCGAGCGCCCCCGCTGACTGCGCCAGAGGAAATCCGGTGGCGGCCTCCGGCCAGACGATATGGGTCGGCTCGCCCGCGGGCCCCGCCGGACGCAGCGACAGATCCATCAGCCGGCTCCAGTTGCGCGGCATCAGGGCGCGGACATATTTCTCCGTCTGCGGAATGTTGGGTTGCACCAGCCGCACCACCACACCCGGCACATCGGCCATGGGTGTGAATGCGATGCGATACACGCCATGGCCGCACAACACCACGAACAGCAGCGTCAGCGCCGCGGGCAACTTCCAGCGCCCAGCGTACAATTCGGCCAGCGACGCGCCCAGCAGCAAGGTGAGGAAGGACAGGCCATAGGCGCCCACCAGGCTGGCCGATTGCAGCAGCGCGGGCACCGCGCCCCAGCCATAGGCGGGCAGGTTCCAGGGAAAGCCGGTCAGCAGATGGCCGCGCAGCCATTCGGCCGCCGCCAGCATCACGGCGAAGACGAAAATCCGCGCCGGGCCGTCCTGCCAGAAATAGACCGCCAGGGCGCAGCCCAGCGCCCCGAACAGCGCCAGTCCCGCGGGCAGCGCGACCACGGCGAAGGGCATCAGCCACAGATAGGCATCCGGGTCGATCAGGAAGGCAAAGCCGATCCAGTGCAGGCCCACAAGAAACTGGCCGAAGGCATAAGCCCAGCCCAGCGCGGCCGCGCGGCGCACCGGGCGCGGCCCGGCATCGGCGCCGTCCAGCAGCAGCAGCAGCAAGGCGGTGCCCAACAACAGGGCGGGAAAAAACCCCAGCGGCGCGAAAGCGGTGGCGGACACCGCGCCCGCACCGAAAGCGGCCAGAAGCGCGCGCCAGCCGGCCAGACCTCCGATCAGGCCGCGCGCCGTATCGCCCAGACGCCGCAACACCCTCATGCGGGCGGCGGCGCGGGGCGCGGCGGCTTGACCCGCAGCTTGCGGATGCGGCGCGGATCGGCGTCCAGCACCTGGAATTCATACCCGGCGGGATGGGCGACGATCTCGCCGCGCTGGGGCACGCGGCCCAGCAGCGACACCACCAGGCCGCCCAGGCTGTCTATGTCTTCCTCGCCCTCCACCGCCAGGTCGTGGCCGGTCTGGGACTGGAAATCCTCCAGCTCGGTGCGGGCATCGGCGACATAGCTGTCGCCGTCGGCCTTCACCACGGCGGCGGCCTCGTCATGCTCGTCGTCGATGTCGCCCACGATCTCCTCGATGATGTCCTCGATCGAGACCAGTCCGTCGGTGCCGCCATATTCGTCGATCACCAGCGCCAGATGCGTCTTGCCGGCCTGCATCTTCAGCAGCAGGTCCAGCGCCCGCATCGAGGGCGGCGCGAACAGGATGGGGCGGCGCAGGGCGGTGATGCGGGCGCGCGGCGACAGGCAATAGACCCCGCCCACCTCGGCTTCCAGAAGGCTCAGCACATCCTTCACATGGATCAGGCCGGTGGGATCGTCCAGCGACTCCTTGTAGGTGGGCAGGCGCGAATGCTGCGCCTCGCGGAAAATCTGGAGCAGGTCGGGCAGGCTCATGGTCTCGTCCACCGCGATGATGTCGGCGCGCGGCACCATCACGTCGCGCACTTTCAATTCACCGAACTTGAGCAGGTTGCCCAGCATCACCCGCTCCTGCGCCGACAAAGACGGGGATTCGCGCTCGCTTTCCTCCAGCACCTCCTCCAGGCTTTCGCGCATCGCGGCGCTGGAGGCGTCCTCGCCGCGCAGCGCCTGGATCAGGCGCTTCCAGAAACTGGAACCATGACTTGGCCCCTGACTTGGGTCGTCGCTCATGGCGCGGGCGCCGCATAGGGATCGGCGATTCCCAGCCGCTTGAGGATCTTCACTTCCAGCCCTTCCATCACCCTGGCGTCCCCGGGCCGCTCATGGTCATGCCCGCCCAGATGCAGCACGCCATGCACGGCCAGATGGACGGCATGGTCGGCAAACCGCTTGCCCGCCGCCTTGGCCTCGGCCGCCGTCACCCCGTGGGCAATGGCGATGTCACCGTGATAGCCGTCCGCGCCGGAGGGAAAGGACAGCACATTGGTCGGCTTGTCCTTGCCGCGAAAATCATGGTTCAGGGCCCGCAGGCGGGCGTCACCGGCCAGCAGGATGGTGATGCCGCCGCGCAGCCGCGCGCCGCGGGCGGCGGCGGCGGCGGCCTCCTTCAGGCGCTTCTGCAGCCCGCGATGCGCGCGCCAGGCTTCATCCTCGATCACCAGCGTGATCCCGCTCATGATTTGCCGTGCCTGTTATAGGCGGCCACGATCCGCGCGACGAGGGGATGGCGCACCACATCCTTTTCGGCGAACCGCGCCACCGCCACGCCGTCTACCCCTTCCAGGAAAGACAGCGCCTCGTTCAGGCCCTCCGCCTTGCCGCCGGGCAGGTCGCTCTGGGAGGGATCGCCCGTCACCACCATCTGGCTGTCCTCGCCCAGCCGGGTCAGGGCCATCTTCATCTGGGCGGGGGTGGTGTTCTGGGCCTCGTCCAGGATCACAAAGGCGCGGCTGAGGGTGCGCCCGCGCATGAAAGCCAGCGGCGCCACCTCGATCACGCCCTGCTCGATCAGCCGCCCGGCCGCATCGCCCAGCACATCGAACAGCGCGTCGTAAAGCGGGCGCAGATAGGGATCGATCTTCTCTTTCAGGTCGCCCGGCAGGAAGCCCAGCCGCTCGCCCGCTTCCAGGGCAGGCCGCGACAGGATCAGCCGCTCGACGCGCTTTTCGTACAGCATATGGGCGGCGAAGGCCGCCGCCAGATAGGTCTTGCCGGTGCCCGCCGGGCCGATGCCGAACACCAGGGGATTGGCGCGCATCATCTCCAGATAGGCGGCCTGGGCCGGGGAACGGGGGCGCACCGCGCGGCTGGTGGCGGTCTTGATCGCGCCCGGCGCATGGGCCCGCCCGGTATCGGTGAAGCGGATTTCCGCATCCACTTCCGCCAGCGTCACGCTTTCACCCGCCACCAGCCGCAGATACAGCGCCCGCAGGATGGCTCCGGCGCGCTCGCGGGCCGCGCCCTCGATGGCGACCAGATTGCCGCGCGTGTCGATCCGCACATCCAGCGTCTGCTCCAGGCGCACGAAATGACGGGCATGGGGGCCGCTGAGCGCCGCCAGCAGCTTGTTGTCGGGAAATTCCAGCGTCAGGGCGGCAGGCTTGTCGGATTTGCGGGATTTGCCGCTCACGCCAACACCCCGTGCAGGCTGTTGGCGGTGCGTTTTTCGATCCGCACCGTGGCGACGGCGCCGATCAGGCCCGCATCGCCCAGCACATGCACCGGCTGCAGATAGGGCGTGCGGCCCATCACCTGGCCCGGCTGCTGGCCCGGCTTCTCGAACAGCACCGGCAAGACCTTGCCGATCTGGCCGTCGTCAAAGCCGTGCTGCTGCGCGGCCAGCAGCTTTTGCAACGCCTCCAGCCGCGCCGTCTTGACCTCTTCGGCCACCTGCTTGCGCATGGTGGAGGCGGGCGTGCCGGGGCGCTTGGAATATTTGAAGGAGAAAGCGGTGGCATAGCCGATATCGCGCACCAGCCGCAGCGTCGCCTCGAAATCGGCGTCGCTTTCGCCGGGGAAGCCCACGATGAAGTCCGAGGTCATGGCGATATCGGGACGCGCCGCGCGGATACGGTCCACCAGACGGCGGTAATCGTCGGCCTTGTGCTGGCGGTTCATCGCCTCCAGCACCGCGTCCGATCCCGACTGCACCGGCAGATGCAGATAGGGCATCAGCTTGGGATTGCCGCCATGCGCCGCCACCAGATCGTCGGCCATGTCGCGCGGATGGCTGGTGGTATAGCGGATACGCTCCAGTCCTTCGATTTCCGCCAGCGCATCGCACAGCTTCGCCAGGCTCCAGCCGCCGCCGTCATAGGCGTTGACGTTCTGGCCCAGCAGCACCAGTTCGCGCGCCCCGGTGTCCACCAGTTGCCGCGCCTCACGCAACACCGCCTCCGGGGCGCGCGACAGTTCGGAGCCGCGCGTATAGGGCACCACGCAGAAGGTGCAGAATTTGTCGCAGCCTTCCTGCACCGTCAGGAAGCGCGAGACGCCGCCGCCGCCCGGCGCGGGCAAGGCGTCGAATTTCTCCAGCGCCGGGAAATCGGTTTCCAGGGCATGGCCCTGCCGGCGCGCGGCGCGGGCGATCATCTCCGGCAGGCGGTGATAGGATTGCGGCCCCACCACCATGTCCACCACCGGGGCGCGGGCGACGATCTCGGCCCCTTCGGCCTGGGCGACACAGCCGGCCACCGCGATCAGCATGTCGGATTTTTCGCGCTTGAGCCGCCGCAGGCGGCCCAGCTCGGAATAGACCTTCTCGGCCGCCTTTTCCCGGATGTGACAGGTGTTGAGGATCATCATGTCGGCGCCGTCGGGCGCATCGGTGGCGGCATAGCCCAGCGGCGCCAGCAGATCCGCCATCTTGGCGGAGTCGTAGGCGTTCATCTGACAGCCGTATGTCTTGACGAAAAGCTTTTTCATGGATGTCCGGTTATCGGGCGCAGGGGCGGCAAATTCAATACTTCCAACACGGCGCGCGCCCGGCATGTCGCCGGGCGACCCTCCGCCGGGCCGTGACCCGCCTCCCCCTTATGCGCGCAGCGCATCCAAAGGGGGAGGTGGTTTCAGCGTGCGAAGGCGACCTCTTGGGAGCCGAGCGGAAGCTGAAACCGGAGGGGGTCACCCAATGCGCCCCGCCAGGGCCCGGGCCTGGCCGTCCCGCACGATTTCCTCGGCCCGGGCGGCCAGGGTTTTGCGGTCCATCCGGTCCAGGCTCAGGCTGTCATGGAACTGGACCACCACATCCAGCGGACCGGCCATCAGCGCCTCCCACAGATGCGGCACCATCTCCATATCGCCATACCAGGCGAACCAGGGCCGGTGCTCACGCCCCATCGGCAGGCCATGCAGCCCGGTAAAGGCGGTCGAGACCGGCTGCACCTGCACATGCGCCCCCGAGGCCAGCCGCGCCTCGGCCGCGCCCAGCAGCGCGCTCTTGAAGGGCAGCACCCCGTTGCCCGTATGGCTGGTGCCCTCGGGGAACAGCACCAGCCGGTCGCCTTCCAGCAACCGCTCGCGGATCACGTCGCGCACCGCGCCGGTGGCGCTGCGGCGCTGGCGTTCCACGAACACCGTGCGCTGCAGCCGCGCCAGGGTGCCGAAAAAGGGCCAGGCGGCGACTTCGGCCTTGGCGACAAAGGAAACCGGCGCCGCCGCCGAGAAGATGATGATGTCGGCCCAGCCGGTATGGTTGGCGACCAGCAGCACGCCCTCGCCGGCCACGGGCGCGCCGCGCACCGTGACATGGATGCCGAACAGGGCGGCGACCATGCGATGATAGAAATGCGGAAAGGCGCGCGCGGCCCGGGGACTGAGGCGCAGCAGCAGCCATTGCACCGGCATACAGAGCAGCGTGACGGTAACAAAAGCCGCGAGAATGGCGGCGGCGCGCAGGCTCGCCATCGCGGGCATCAGTTGGGGGTCTTGCGGCCCTTGGGAACGCCGTACAGCTCCAGGCGATGATCGATCAGCTCGAAGCCCAATTCTTCGGCCACGCGGTGCTGCAGCTTTTCGATCTCCTCATTGTGGAACTCGATCACATTGCCGGTCGCCACATCGATCAGATGATCGTGATGGGCTTCGGGCACTTCCTCATAGCGCGAGCGGCCGTCGCGGAAGTCGTGACGCTCCAGGATGCCCGCATCCTCGAACAGCTTGACGGTGCGATAGACCGTGGCGATCGAGATGTGCGGGTCGATGGTGCTGGCGCGGCGATACAGTTCTTCGGCGTCGGGATGGTCGACGGCTTCGGACAGTACGCGGGCGATCACCCGGCGCTGGTCGGTCATCCGCAGGCCCTTGTCCACACACAATTTCTCGATCCGCGTCACCTGCCACTCCTATGACCATGCGGGAAAACCGCAGGTTAGGCCAATTTGCCCGGCAGCGGAAGCCTGAGCACCCGGGCGTCGCGACCCCGGTAATAGCCCTTGCGCTCGCCCACCCGGACAAAGCCCAGCGTCGCATACAGCGCCAGCGCGGCGGGATTGTCGGCGCCGACTTCCAGGAACATGGCCGCCGCGCCCATCCGCGCCGCCGTGTCCAGCGCCGCGGTCAGCAGCGCACGGCCCAGCCCCCGGCCCCGCGCCGCCGGATTCACCGCCAGGGTGAGAATCTCGCCTTCCTGCGCCGCCACCCGCGCCAGCACAAAACCGTCATCATTCCAGTGGGCGAAGGTGCCGGGCGTGGCCAGCAGCGCCGCAATGGCCTTGGCATCCCAGGCGTCGGGAAAAGATGCGGCGTGCAGGCGCGCCAGCACGGCCGGATCGTCGCCGTCCCGGAACAGCGCAACCGTCATGGCAGCGCCTGTTTGCCCGGCAGCTTGGCGCCCGGCAGCTTGGCGTCGGGCGGACGCAGATAGAGCGGCCCGGGCGCGGCCTCGGGCACGGGCTGTCCCAGCGCCAGCCGCGCCACCCACAGCGCATCGGGCTGGCGCATGTCCGACAGCACAAATTCCGGCCCCAGCGCCTCACGCGCCTGCGCCGCGCCGGTGCCGGCCAGCGCGCAGGGCCCGAAGACGCGGACCCGGCTGACGGCGTCGGCAAAGGGCAGCACCACCGGTTCCTGCACCACCACAGGGCCGCGCTTGAGCAGCAGATAGGCTTCCGCGCGGCGGGCGTCATGCAGGACGGCGCATGTCTCTTGCTGCGTCTGCGCCATCGCGGCGGCGGCGATCGCGTCCAGGGTGGTGACGCCATGCAGCGGGATCTTCAGCGCCAGGCGCAGGCCGCGCATGAAGGCCAGGCCCACCCGCTGGCCGGTAAAGGTGCCCGGCCCAGTGGTGACGGCCAGCCGGTCCAGCGCGGCGAAAACTTCGCCCGCCCGCCCCATCACCTGATCCACCATCGGCGCCAGCCGTTCGGCATGGCCGCGATCCATCGCCTCGAAGACATGGGCGCGAACCGCGCCGTCTTCCAGGAGCGCGACGGAACAGCCGCCCAGCGCGGTATCCACCGCCAGAAGTTTCATGACGTCATCGTCTCACAGAATCTGGGTCTCACAGAATCCGGCAGGCCTGGTCGAAGGACAGGCGTTCGCCGCGCGGGCGGGCGCTGCCGGCCACACCGAACCCCAGATTGCAGAGGAAATAGGACTTGATGGCGGTGCCGGCGAAGAATTCCTTGTCCACGCCCTCGCGGTCGAAGCCCGACATGGGGCCGCAATCCAGTCCCAGGGCGCGCGCCGCCACGATGAAATAGCCGCCCTGCAATCCGGCGCTGCGGCGGGCCATATATTCGGCGCGCGGCGCATCCTGGGCCAGCTTGCCCGGCAGGCTCTTGGCGTGCGGCGCCAGCACATCCAGCGTGGCGGCAAAATCCAGGTCATAGGCGAAGATGGCGGTGGCGGGCGCGGCCATGGTCTGGGCGCGGTTGCCTTCGTCCAGCAAGGGCTCCAGCCGCGCCTTGGCTTCTTTCGACACCACGAAGTGAATGCGGGCGGGCGTGATGTTGGCTTCGGTCGGCCCCCAGCGCATCAGGTCATAGACCGCCATCAGCAGGGCCGGTCCCACCGGCTGGTCCTGCCACTGGCGCAAGGTGCGGGCGGCGCGAAAGATGGTGTCCAGCGCCGCATCGCCGACGGCATGATGCGGCCGGGACAGATGGCCTTCTTCGGGCATCAGACCGCTTCGACCGCAGTCACTTCGGGCACATAATGGCGCAGCATGTTCTCGATGCCGTTCTTCAGCGTCATGCTGGAGGACGGGCACCCGGCGCAGGAACCCTGCAGATGCAGCGAGACAATGCCGCTGTCTTCGTCGAAGCCCTTGAAGATGATGTCGCCGCCGTCCTGCGCCACGGCGGGACGGACGCGGGTTTCGATCAGTTCCTTGATCTGGACCACCACCTCATTGTCGTCATCGGCATAGACCGGCTCGGCCTCGGCGGCCGACCCCTCGATCAGGGGGGCGCCTTGGGTGAAATGCTCCATCACCGCGCCCAGGATGGCGGGCTTGAGATGCTTCCAGTCGCCGTCGCGCTTGGTGACCGAGATGAAATCGGCGCCGAAGAAGACGCGGCTGACCTCGGGAATGGCGAACAGGGCCCGGGCCAGCGGCGAGCGCGCGGCCTGGCCGGCGCTGGGGAAATCGGCCACCGCGCCCGCGCCCATCACATCGCGGCCCGGCAGGAATTTGAGGGTGGCGGGGTTGGGGGTGGATTCGGTCTGGATGAACATGGCGGGGCCCGGCTGGATACCTGCCTTACATGAACCCTCGCGGCAGCGGTATCAAGGTTTGCGCCGGATATAATTTTACCCGGCTAATATTGACTCGTACATTTTACCCGGATAAATACCGCACATGACCTATACCGCTTTTACCGGATTCGAGCGGATCGCCAGCGGCAGCCTTGCCGCCGTTCATGCCGCCAGCCGGGAGATTACCGGGGCGCTGATCTTCGACACGGAGACCGGACGGGTGGTGGATGTGGACCCCCGCTTTGCGCCCTCTGAGAACACCCCCCGTCCCGGCCGCCCCAGGCTGGGCGTCACCGCGCGGGAAGTCACGCTGCTGCCGCGCCACTGGGACTGGCTGGCTACCCAGCCGGGCGGGGCGTCGGTCGCGCTGCGCAAACTGGTGGAAGAGGCCAGCCGCAACCCCAAGGCCCGGATTCGCGCCCGGCGCGATGCCGCCTATCGCTTCGCCACCGCACTGGTGGGCAACGCGCCCGGCTATGAGGAAGCGATCCGCGCCCTCT
>CALDFO010000069.1 GCA_937942205.1 uncultured Alphaproteobacteria bacterium | reverse complement strand
TGACCCGGAGAAACCGCACTGGTGATCTTTTTGCACCAGGGCAGCAGATAGATGTTGTTCTGGTCACGGGATAGTATTTTATACGAGTGACCGGGTGCGTTGGCGCGCACCCACCCAACCGCGAGGAGACTAATTTGGAAAACCAAGCCCAGAACATGCGGCACCTGCTGCTGAACGCGAAGGCCATGCGCGACCTGCTGGGCCGTGACCCAGAAGGTGTCGAGATGGGCACGGGGGTTTTCTCCGCCGCCGAAGCGCGCGCGGCGATTGCCCGCTTCGATGACCTGGCCCCGGACCTGCGCGAGGCGCTGGGCATGCCAGCCGAACCGGCGATCGCCAAGCACGGCTTTGACCTGACGGACTTCGACAGCACGGACGGCTGGCGCAAGGTGCTGGCCGCCTGCGATCTGACATTCGATGGCGAAGCGGACCACCCCAGGAAAGACGGCGAGAAGATGGGTTGGGCCTGGCGTAATCCGCGGGGCCTGCTGGTGGTGACCAGCTGCAACCCTCTGACCGGAGACTTCCAGGGTGATACCAAGGGCCGTGGCGACATGGGCTATGCCAGCTATATGGGCGTAGAAGGACCGGCGGTTGAAGTGAAAGCCGCCGTCGCCGCGATCCGCAAGAACGCCGCATACATCAAAAGCCAGGAAGCTGGCCGCAGGAGCTACATCTGATGGCCAAGAAATCCGCTTTCCAGACCCGCGTGGACAACGCGATGGAGAAGGCCAGCGCCGGCCTGCAAATCCCCCTGTCCAAGCTGGTGGCGATGGGCAAGCTGTGCGGGCAGGCACTGGGCGCTGACCCGTCGATGAACAACGAGGCCCTGGTGGCGAAGTGCCGGGCCATAATGATTCAACAAGGCGCAACGGAGGTTTGACATGAGCACAAAACAGATGATGCGCGATGCCCTGGATGAGGCCGAAAGATTTATCCGCGGCTTTGAGGGAGACGAAACCCAGAATGGCGTCCCGGAGAATATCCTGGCGATGATCGCCGCCGCGCGCCTGCCCTGGAAGGATCGGGACTGGGTGCCGGTCACCGGCGACACCATCCTGGAAATCTTCATGCGCCACGGCCATGACCACGGTTCGGTGCGGGTGCGGCGCTGGGGTGACCAATACCTGGTTGAGACCTTCTGCCCCGGCCGAGAGGTCTGCAACGAAGGTGACACGCCAAAGACTGAGCCGGAGCGAACTGACTGGATGCCGACCCAGCTGTTGGCCGCCGGATGCGTGGACATGATCCTGGACGGCCTGGGCAAGCAAGGCTGGAAGCGGACAGACACATGAGCATCGGCGGACACCACAACCCGAAGAGCCAGACCAATAGCTGGTTCACCCCGCCTTTCGTGATTGAGGCGCTGGGCGGCGCGGACAGCTTTGACCTTGACCCCGCGTGCCAGGGCGACGCGCCTTTCCGCACGGCGCTGCGCCGGTTTGGCCCGGACGTCGACGGGCTGCTGCAGCCATGGTGGGGGCGCATCTGGCTGAACCCGCCCTATTCCAACCCGGAGGTCGGGCAGTTCATGCGCCGCATGGCGGACCATGACCACGGCATGGCGCTGATTTTTGCCCGCACCGAAACCCAGATGTTCTTCGAGACGGTCTGGCGCCGGGCCAGCGGGCTGCTGTTCCTGGAAGGGCGGCTCAATTTCCACCATCTGGACGGCACGCGCGCGGCGAAAAACAGCGGCGCGCCCAGCGTGATCTGCGCCTATGGTGCCGATGACCGGGACATCCTGGCGGCTTGCCAGCTGGATGGCCAGTTCGTGCCGCTGCGCCTGCCGCGATCCCTGGTGGTGGCGGCGCTGGAGCCCAGCTGGCGGGAAGAGATTGGCGGGTGGCTGCGCGAACAGCGCGGGCCGGTGAAGCTGGATGACCTATATCGCCAGTTTGCGCACCGCGCGAGCGGCCGCCCGAACTGGCGCGCCAAGGTCCGCCAGATTGTGCAGCAGGTGGGCCAGCGCGTCGGGCCTGGCGAATGGGCGCCGGCATGATCAACCTGGACAAGCCGCGCCATGGTCAGCCCTGCAACGGATGCGGTCACTGCTGCATGGCCGAGACCTGCGCGCTGGCCTATGGCCTGTTTCAGCAGGACCAGGGGCGGTGCCCAGCCCTGGAGGAGGCCGGCGACAAATACCAGTGCGGCCTGGTGGCGAACCCCGCGAAGTATGCGCCCATCCAGGCCTTGTGCCTGGGCGAGCCCGCGCTTTCCAAGGCGGCGCTGCTGCTGATCGGGAGCGGCATTGGGTGTGACGCCCAGGAAGTGGGCGAACCGCGGGACGAGGGCATGACCCAGCGGATCATCGAATACCGCGCCGTTCACGGCGAATCCGTCGAGGACGCCTTGGCGATGTGGGGCCTGGTGCCGGTATGACCAGGGCGAAGGTGAGCGCGAAAGTCCTGGAGGCGCACCGGCGCCACAAGCAAATCCTGGAGATCCTGGAGAAGGGCAGCCAGCCCCGCGAATATCTGGAAATGCAGAGGCTGTCCCGGTCCCTGCGGTGGTTGGAACAGCATGGCGCCGTGACCGTCGGCACGCGATACCCGCGCTGGGTCCATATCACCGACGCCGGCAGAAAAAGACTGCAGGACATGCGCGAATGATGTTGCAGGCGATGGCCTGACAGTATTTTATACGAATACGGCATTGGCGTGCCGCAACCGCGAGGAGACCTGACATGCGCAAGGCGAAAAAGACCGTGACGATATACCGGCAGGGCGTGCCCATTGAGGTGGCGCCCTGGTACGGCAAGCTGAGCCCGGCGGGCCGCGCGATGGTCTGCAGCGTGAATATCATGGCGCCCTACAGCGCCCAGTTCAAAGCCACGGCGCTGACCCGCGTGGAATACACCGTGCAGCATGTGAAGGACGCCAGCGTCAAGGAATTGAACCTGCCCTGCAGCGAAGAGGTCCGCATCCGCGCCGCCCACCGGCGCCAGGCGATCGCCGCTTTCCCCCTGACCAAGGCTGGCCGCGAGGCCAATGCCGCCGCCATGCTGGTGGCCGCCGAATGACGGCGCCGGGCCGGAGCGCGCGGCCGCGCTATTTCCTGACACCTGAAGGGCGCCCCATCCGCCCCAGCAAGCTGGCGGCGGCGTTGCGGGAGATCCGCAAGGCGCC
>CALDFO010000068.1 GCA_937942205.1 uncultured Alphaproteobacteria bacterium | reverse complement strand
GGATTGCGGCCCATGCGGGCGGCGCGCTTGCGAACCTGGAGGATGCCGAGGCCGTTCAGACGGATGCGGGCGCCCTTCTTCAGGTGCTTGGTGATGTTGGTGATCAGGTCTTCCAGGATCGCATTGGCTGCCTTCTGCGACAGCTCATGGGCTTCGGCGATCTGGCTGGACAGGTTGCGGGTGGAGATGGTGTCGACTTTTGCGGTGGCAGTCTTGGCTTTCGCGGCCATGGGTTTGTCCCTCTGTACGAATCAACGATGGGCCTGATTTTAGGGCATTCGACGCCATATGGAGCGTCCCCACCTCCAAAAAAGCGCAAGAAATGGGGGTTTTCACGACATATAGAGGAAAAACCCCCAGAAACCGGGCCTTCACGGCGCCCCGCCCGGCCCAAAGGACCGGGGCAAGCTCTCGGCCAAAACAAAAAGGCCGCGGCGGAAACCCGTCGCGGCCCTTTGAAACAAGGCTTTAAAGAACTCAGGCGGCGCCGGGGCCGGCGCTGTCGGTGCGTTCGCTGATGCGCGCCGACTTGCCGGTGCGGCCGCGCAGATAATACAGCTTGGCGCGGCGGACCTTGCCCTTGCGGACGACGGTGACCGAGTCGACCAGCGGCGAATAGATCGGGAAGACGCGTTCCACGCCTTCGCCATAGGACAGCTTGCGGACCGTGAAGGCCTCGTTCAGGCCGGCGCCCTGGCGGGCGATGCAGACGCCCTCGAACGCCTGGATGCGCTCGCGAGTCTTGTTCTGCTTGGCTTTCTCGTCATAGGTGACGTCCACCACCTTGACGTTCACCCTGAGGGTGTCGCCGGGGCGGAAATCGGGAAGCGGCTTGGCCCGCACGGCCGCCATCTGCTCGGCTTCGAGCTGCTGCAAAAGGTTCATGGTCGTCTCCGTGCGGAAAAAAGCGATTTGAGCCGGGCCGTATAGCCTAGCCGCCGTCTTTTTCAAAGGGTTTATGGGCTTTTTCAAAGGGCTCCCGGGCCTTTTCATACAGCGCCCAAAGGTCGGGCCGCCGTGTCCGGGTCGCCTCCTGGGCCAGGCGGAGGCGGTATTTGGCGATTTCCGAGTGATTTCCGCCATTTAGCACATCCGGTATGGACAGGCCCTCGAAGCTCTGGGGGCGGGTGTAAAGCGGGTATTCCAGCAGCCCCTCGGTAAAGCTTTCCTCGGTGGTGGAGGCATGGTCGCCCAGCACCCCGGGGATCAGGCGCACCACGGCCTCCAGAAGGGCCATGGCGGCGATCTCGCCCCCCGCCAGCACGAAGTCGCCCAGGCTGATTTCCTCGATTCCGCGGGCCTCGATCACCCGCTGGTCCAGCCCCTCGAACCGGCCACAGAGCAGCGCCGCGCCCGGCCCCGCCGCCAGTTCGCGCACCCGCGCCTGATCCAGGCGGCGGCCGCGCGGCGACAGGTAGATCAGCGGCCGCCCGGCACGGTCCACCGCGTCGATCGCCGCCGCCGCCACATCGGCGCGCATCACCATGCCGGGGCCGCCCCCGGCGGGCGTGTCGTCCACCGTGCGGTGCTTGCCGATGCCGTGGTCGCGGATATCGCGCACGTCCAGCGACCAGAGGCCGCCCGCCTGCGCCTTGCCCAGCAGCGAATGGCCCAGGGGACCGGGAAACATATCGGGAAACAGGGTGAGGACTGTCGCTTGCCAGCCCGGCATCGGGTCCGCGCCGCCCGCACGATCATTCGACATGATCGTTGTCCTCATCGTCCTCCGGCACGGCGACGACGATGTAGCCCTCGGCGATCCGGATGACCGGCACCGTCTCGCGGGTGAAGGCGATCAGGATGGTGTCGCCATCGGAAACGGCAATCTCCATCACATCGCCCGCGCCGAAATTGTGGATGGCGCCGACCTTGCCGATCAGACGGCCTTCGCTGTCCTGCGCGTCCAGCCCGATCAGATCGGCATGATAGAATTCCTCCTCGCCCGTTTCGGGCAAGGCGTCGCGGGCGACGAAAAGCTGCACGCCTTTGAGCGCCTCGGCGGCGGTGCGGTCGCGCACCCCTTCAAACGCGATCACCGCCTCGCCCGGTTTTGCGGAACGGAAGGCGGTGATGCGGAACCGGCGTCCATCCCCGGAATGCAGCACGCCATAGCGCGGCAGGGCGTCGGGGGCGGCGGTGAAGACCTTGACCTTCACCTCGCCCTTGAGGCCCTGCGCGCCCATGACGGCGGCGAGAAGAATGTCTTTCGTCATTCTTCCTCCCACTTGCCATGGCCCGGCCTGACCGGGCCATCCAGGGCGACAAACGACAGCGCTTGCGGCTCTGGATGGGCGGCTCAAGGCCGCCCATGGAGAGAATAGATTAAGCCTACGCCTCGGCCGGGGCCTCGGCGGCAGCCGCCACGGCGGCGGCGGCGGCGGCGGCGCGTTCCTGCGCCTTCTTCTTGGGCTGGGCCTTTTGCGGGTTGTTGTGCTGGCGCGGCTTCACCAGACCGGCATTGGCCAGGAACTTGTGCACCCGGTCCGAACCCACGGCGCCCTTGGCGATCCAGGCCTTGGCCAGGTCCAGGTCCAGCTTGAGGCGATCGGCGTGATCCGACGGCAGCAACGGATTGTAGAAGCCGATCTTCTCGATGAAGCGGCCGTCGCGCGGATTGCGGCTGTCGGCGATGACGATGTTGTAGTGCGGGCGTTTCTTGGTGCCGCCGCGGGCCAGACGAATGCGAAGAGCCATGCTGTTCTTTCCTTCAGTTGTAAGCGTTGTCAAAAATTGCTGTTACCTGCGCCCCGGAAACAGTCCGGGCGGCAATCCACCGGGCATTCCGCCCATCATGCCGGGCATTTGCGGCATCCGGCCGCCCTTGCCCATCTTCTTCATCATGTCCGCCATCTGGCGGTGCATCTTCAAAAGCTTGTTGACCTCGCTGACCTCCACGCCCGCGCCCTGCGCGATGCGCTTCCTGCGCGAGCCGTTGATCAGGTCCGGATCGGCGCGTTCCTTGCGGGTCATGGACTGGATGATGGCTTCCTGGCGGGTGAGGATACGATCGTCCAGGCCCGCCGCTTCCAGCTGACCCTTGATCTTGCCCACGCCGGGCAACATGCCCAACACGCCCTTCATGCCGCCCAGCTTCTTCATCTGGCCAAGCTGCGAAGCCAGGTCGTTCATGTCGAACTGGCCTTTCTTCATCTTGGCGGCCAGCTTTTCGGCCTCCGCCTTGTCCAGGGATTCCGACGCCTTCTCGACCAGGCTGACCACGTCGCCCATGTCCAGGATGCGGCCCGCCACGCGCGCCGGGAAGAAGGGCTCCAGCGCGTCCAGCTTTTCGCCCGCGCCCAGGAACTTGATCGGCGCGCCGGTGACCGCGCGCATCGAAAGCGCCGCGCCGCCGCGCCCGTCGCCGTCCACCCGGGTCAGGATGATGCCGGTGACGGCGACCCGGTCATGGAAGGACTTGGCGATGTTCACCGCGTCCTGGCCGGTCAGCGAATCCGCCACCAGCAGGGTTTCATGCGGATTGACCAGCGCCTTCACGGCGGCGACTTCCGCCATCAGCTGCTCGTCCACATGCTGGCGGCCGGCGGTGTCCAGGATCAGCGCGTCATAGCCGCCGACCTTGGCCGAGGCGAGCGCGCGGCGGGCGATGTCCAGCGGCCCCTGCCCGGCCACGATGGGCAAAGTGGCGATGCCCGCCTGCTCGCCCAGCACGCGCAACTGTTCCATGGCGGCGGGACGGGTGGTGTCCAGCGAGGCCATCAGGACGCGCTTCTTGTCCTTGGTCTGGAGCAGCAGGCCCAGCTTGGCGCTGGTGGTGGTCTTGCCCGACCCCTGCAGGCCCACCATCAGGATCGGCGCGGGCGGCGATCCAATGCTCAGCGAGGCGTTCTCCACGCCGAGCACTTCAACAAGCACATCGTGCACGATCTTGATGACCTGCTGGCCGGGCGTGACCGAGCGGATGACATTCTCGCCCACCGCGCGCGGGCGCACCTTTTCGATGAAGTCCTTCACCACCGGCAGCGCGACATCGGCCTCGATCAGGGCGGTGCGCACTTCGCCCAGCGCGGCCTCGACATCGGCTTCGGTCAGGGCGCCACGGCCGCGAAGCGTGTCGAAGACGCCTGTCAGGCGGGATTGAAGCGACTCGAACATCAACATCCTCATTCCTCACCCTGAGCCTGTCGAAGGGTGAGGGCGGCCCTCATGCTTCGACAGGCTCAGCATGAGAACTTCATGCAAAGCCTTTTCGCCCTTTTTTACAGGCAAAACCGCAAGCGGTTTTGCCGCAGGGGGCGCAACGCGCTGCCTGCGGGCGATCCCCCGCGCCGGGCGGGGGACCGGAAAAGCGGGGCTTTTCCGGAAAAGTGGTGGGGTTTTAGGCCCAAAGGACCGCAAAAGTCAAACGTCCGGGACCGTACCAAGATGGATTGCCGGACGGCATTGCCGCCGGGACAGGAGGCAGGGATAGAATGGCCCGGCATGACCATCGCCTCCCACGAGTTCCAGCCCGACCTGGACGCCATCGCCGCCATCCCCGCCATTCCCCTGATCCTGGAGGTGGTGTGCCGCACCACCGGGCTGGGTTTCGCCGCCGTCGCCCGGGTCACCGAGGCGCGCTGGATCGCCTGCGCGGTCAAGGACGATATCGCCTTCGGCCTGCTGCCCGGCAGCGAGCTGAAAGTGGAAACCACCATCTGCAACGAGATCCGCGCCAGCCGCGAGGCGGTGGTCATCGACCATGTCTCGCGCCATCCACATTTTCGCGCCCATCCCACCCCGGCGATGTACGGCTTTGAAAGCTACATCTCCATGCCGGTGATCCTGCCGGACGGCGAATTCTTCGGCACCCTCTGCGCCATCGACCCCAAGCCCGGCGCATTGGACAATCCCACCGTCATCGGCCTGTTCAAGCTGCTGGCCGATCTGATCGCCTTTCATCTGGACGCCTATCGCCGCCTGGCCGCCAGCGAACAGGAGAATGCGCGGCTGCGGGACCGCTTCCGCGCCGGGCTGGGCCATGACATGCGAAACACCCTGGCGGCGATGGAAGCGGGCACCCGCCTGTTGCAGAAGACGGCGCTGGACGCCCGCGCCACACTGATCGTGGGCGAGATGCAGGACAGCGCCCGGCGTCTGTCGCAGCAGGTTTCCGATGCGATGCAGGGCCACCGCGCCGATTGACACCACCGGCCCCGGCCGGAATGCTCCGTTCAAAACATAACGGAGGGAATATATGTCCGACCTGTCACGCCGGAAAATGATCGCGGGCGCCGCCGCACTGGCGCCGGCACTGAGCCCGGCTTCGGCCTTCGCCCAGAACAAGCCGCTGCTGGGCACGCCCCGCTCGGTGATTACCGAGCCGCCGCGCGACTTCGGCCCCGGCGCGCCGCCGCCCGCCTCGCCCGATCCCGACATCCTGCGGCTCGATCCCAGCTTCGGCCCGCTGCTGATCGGCCAGGAAACCATCCGCCGCGTCGCCACCGGCTATCACTTCCTGGAAGGCCCGGCCTGGTCCAGCGTGGGGCTCTACGCCATCTTCAGCGATGTGAAGGACGACACGCTCTACCGCTTCCTGTGGGACACGCGGCAGGTGTCGGTGATGCGCCGCCCGTCTTTTTCCACCAACGGCAACAGCTTCGATTTCCAGGGCCGCCAGCTGTCCACCCAGGATTATTTCCGCCGCGTGGTGCGCTGGGAGCTGGACGGCTCCATGACCATCCTGGCCGACGCCTTCGAGGGCAAGCCGCTCAACTCGCCCAACGACCTGGCGCCGCACCGCGACGGCAGCGTCTGGTTCAACTATCCGCAGTTCGGCGGCAACCTGGCC
>CALDFO010000067.1 GCA_937942205.1 uncultured Alphaproteobacteria bacterium | reverse complement strand
GGCTCCAAAGACTTAGTGGGAGAAAACAGCCTTACCCCCAGGTTAACGGCCGCCCCGCCAATATGAAGTGAGCCCGTATGAAGTGATAAGGGGAAGAATTCCGTGATCCGTTCGCTTCGCCTGATGGGGCGCATGATGGGCCTGATGGCGGCGCTGTGCGCCGGCACGGCCGCATGGGCGGCGGACACGGTGTCGGGCCGTGTCCAGGACGGCTATGGCCGCCTGAGTTTCACCACCGAGTCCACCGTCACCGCCACCACCACCGGCGGCGTGCTGGCGATCGGCTTTTCCGCCAAGACCGACATCAATCCGGCCACCATCGTGGCCGCCCTGCCCCGCGTCATCGCCAGCGGGCGCGCCGATGCCGACGGCAAGACGCTGCGCTTCACCCTGACCCAGCCGGTCAAGCTGCATGTCAGCCAGATCGGCAACCGCGCCGTGGTGGACCTGGCGGACACGAACTTCACCGGCGTCATGCCGGACCTCAAGCCGCTGCCCAAGGCCGCGCCCAAACCGGTGGATGTCGCCAGCCTGCCCGAACTCAAGCTGCGGGCCGGGACCTATGCCAAATTCACCCGGCTGGTGTTCGACTGGCCCAAAAACGTGAACTACCAGGTGTTTCCCGGCGCGGGAAAAATGACCGTGCGCTTCGACGCCCTGGCGCGGGCCGATGTGTCGGTGATCGCGCGCTTCGCGCCCGCCTGGGTGAAGAACGCCGCCTGGCGCATCGACGGCGGCTCCACCATCTTTGAATTCGATACCGATTCCGATTCCGGCTATCACCATTTCCGCGACGGCGCCAAGGTGGTGCTGGATGTGCTGGCGCCCAAGACCGACGGGGCCGATTACGCCCCACCTGGCAGCGCCAAGCCCACCGTCACCGCCATGCCCAAGGCGAATATGCCCGCCGCGAAACCCGGCAGCAGCGCCGCCCAGGCCAAGGCCATCGCAGACACCGCCGCGCAGCTTGCCGCCAAGGAGCCGGCCACCAAGCCGGTCGCGCCGGAAAAGCCCATCGAGAAAGCGGAAGCCGCCAAG
>CALDFO010000066.1 GCA_937942205.1 uncultured Alphaproteobacteria bacterium | reverse complement strand
CACAACACCGGGCGCCGGCTGCACATTTACCTGGGACTGGCCCAGGGCTTTTCCGAGAGACATAGTTTTTCGCCCTCCTTAGGCGCTGGTTGTCTTAGGCGTTACCGATACGCTTGGCGTCCGGGTACATGGTGGCGAAGCTGTCCGCGCCGGCCGCGTCCATGGCCAGAGCTTCGCGGCGCTTCGGCTGGCTGCCCGGAACGGGCACCATCTTCAGCAGCGCCGGGAAGGCGGACGGATCGACGCCGGTGACGTCGACTTCCATGGCTTCCAGGGCGTGCTTGTAGACGTCAGCCGCGCTGTCGAAGGCCATGCTGAGCGCGCCCACATAGGGCTGCACAGCCGTTTCCGCCGCGCGGATGGACCGGAAGTTCGCGGTGACGCGCGCTTCGGTTTCCTTGGCGGTCTTGGCGATCGCCGCGTCCATGGCGGGCTTGGACACGCCTTCCGGCTTCAGGGCCGGGGCGTCATCCTTCGCGGCCTTGTCCTTGCCGTCTTCGTCGGCCGAGTCCTTGCCGCACAGCGCGTCGAAGGCCTTCTTGTCTTCGGCGGAGAGCTTGCCCTTCAGGAACTCGTCCTGGGCCTTCTTCGCCTTGTCATCGTCCGACTCTTCGTCGTCGGCCTTGTCGTCTTCTTCTTCGTCTTCGGCTTCCTTGGGCTCGTCGGCGTCGAAGGCGCCCAGGAACGCCGGCAGGTCATCCAGCTTGGCGTCATTGGCCAGCTTGCCCTTGGTCGCGGCGGTGATGCCGCTGACGAGCTGCGCCTTGTTGGCCTTGAAGTTGCCCGCGGTGATCTTGGACAGGATGGGCTCGATGTCGACGGCAACCGTCGCACCCTTCGCATCCATGGCCAGCTTCGGCATGAGGTATGCCGAGACGGCACCCTTCAGCACGGCCGCCTTACGCGACAATACAGTTTTCGGCATTTTGAACTCCTCTTCCTTTGGTTTGCTGTCGTGCACGAACACATCGTCCCCGCAACGGCCAGCCTTGCACGTCGTGACATGGTTGAAGTCGATGTCCCGCATTACCCCGTCGTAGGGCTCGCCTCGAAAGGCTCCAGGGGTCATATCCGGGACATACCGATATGAACTGGAAAGCTGGCGCTGCTCGCCGGACTCGATGCCCTCGATGCCGAGGCGGTCATGGACGTGCAGGCTGTTGTAGAGATACGGGTCTTCAAACTCCGCGTCGGTGCCCACCGCGCCAATCCAGACGTCCTTGTTCGGATCGTCCGCGTTGACCGGCACATGCTCGAACATGAGCTGCTTGCCGTTGGAGGATGCCGCGCCCTTGCGCAGCTCTTCCGGGTCGCGCAGCAGGCGATATTTTTTGTCGGGCACCAGGCCCAGCGCCACATGGTTCGGGATTTCCCGGCCCCAGTATTCGCAGATCATGGCCTTGCTGATCGGCGTGCGCTGGATGTGCAGCTGGCCATCCTTGTCATAGGTCCGGACGCTGGGCGACAGGTCCATGGCCAGGATGTCGTGCTCCATGATGCGCTTGCCGCGCGCGTCATAGGTCGCCTTGTCCATGGCCAGGGCCACGTCTTCCGCGTGCTCAGCTTCGCGCTGCTCTTCACGGGTCCACTTGGCGAAGTTTTTGCGCAGGCTGTCCCAGTCCGCGGGCTGCATGTCGACGGCGACGCCGATGTGCTCGCCCAGGGTGCGCGCCACCGACGGGTGGAGCGGCTGGGGCAGCATGTCCAGGGAGGCCCAGCACCAGCCGCTGTGTTCCGCGGCCGGGTCCAGCTCCAGCTTCGGGTGAAACTTGTCCGGCGCCGCCTTCACGAAAGTGGTGAAGACCATGCCGTTCGGGGTCAGCACCTCGTCAATGACGTGCAGGCCTTCGTCCTCGACATAGACGACGAGCTCTTCCCGGGCTTCGCGCAGGGCACAGGACAGGGCGTCTTCGCCGTCCTCACCCTTGCCGCCGGGCAGACCCCAGAAGCCGCCGAAGTTCTTCTCGTTCGCGTTGCGGCGAAGCAACAGAACATCGCCATTGGGCGCGACAAAGATGATGCCGGCGGCCACCGGCATGCTGTCCTTGGCCTTGATCGCGGCCAGCGCGCGGGGAATCCCCAGCGTGGCCGCGTCCATGGCGAGCGGTTTCTTTTTGGCAGCGGCCATCACAAGTCCTGTCGAAAGCGAAAAAGCACCGCCCGATTACAGGAAGTGCTTCAGCTTGCCTTCCAGCGCCGGGATGCGGTCCAGCGTGGGCTTGATGTCAGCGATCAGCTTCTGGACGTCAGCCAGAATTGCAGCGGCGCCTTCCGGCGACGCGGCGGCCAGCAGGCCCAGCTTCTGGTCCACTTCGTCCAGGTGCTTGCCCATGGCGGTGACGTCATCCCGGAGCGGCTTGACTTCGCTTTCCAGGAACTTGTTCACGTCGTCGCGCAGGGTCTCCAGGTGGCCGGCCAGCTGTGCGCGGATCTCTTCGCGCAGGCCTTCCACGCCGTCCGCCTTGGGCTCTTCGGCCTGGGCGGCCTGTTCTTCCTGGTCGCCCTTGTTCGCGCCTTCAACGTGGGCCGGGGTGGCGTCCGGGTTTTCCAGCGGCGGCTGGGGATTTTCCTGGCCGTCGGCCGGCGGGGCAGCGCCTTCCAGCTTTTCGGCGCCGTCACCCTGCTGGGTGACATCCTGCTTCTGGTCCTGGTCCTTGGGCGCGTCCTGCTGGGGCGCGTCCTTCGGGGCGTTGTTCTGATTCTGCTGCTTGTTCTTGGACATGGGGGCTCCTCAAGAAAATCCGGGAATGACGGGTTTCGGCACACACCGGCAGTTGATCAGCTCGCCGGGAAAAATGAACTTTTGCTCGTGCGGGTCGAACCAGCCCTTGCTGGTGTCGTATCGGGTCTTTTCGCGGCCGGCCTTCAGGTGCGTCGGCCGCGCGGTCTTGCCGCCGCCGGAGTGCACCCAGATGGCTTCGGTGATCCACAGCTGCAGGTGGCGGGCGCGGGTGAGCTGCGCCGTGGCCTTGTTGTTCTGGTCCCTGGCGATCAGGGCGGCGCGCCGGACGGACACGCCTTCGATCTTTTTCAGCTCTTCCGCCAGGCTGTGGAGGTCACGGCCGGCCTGGATGCTGCGCATCACCGCGCCTTCAACGCTGGTGATGTATTGCTGGGGCAGGTTGGTGATCAGCGAGACATTCTCGTTGACCGCCGCCCGGAAGACGTCGCCGGTGGCCCGGTCCGTCTTGAACTTCACGCTGATACCGGCGTCGCGCAGGATTTTCTGCAGCGCCGCCTTGGACCGCTTGTCCACCGACTGGGCGAAATAATCGGCCAGCTTCGGCGCCGCCTCGTCAAAGTTGCGCTGCCAGCGCCGTCCCAGCTTGCGGATGGCCTTGCGCAGGGCATTGGCCGGCAGCTCGTCCTGGGCGATGGCAGGCTCATTCGCCTTGTAGGCCTTCTCCAGCCAATACAGGACCGAGGCGTTCATTTCCTCGATCATGGCCTGGAGCCGCTTGCGGTAGGCGGCGGCGATGCCAGCGTTCGGATGGACCGGGCGCAGCACCTTGTCGTTGGTCTTCGGCTTGCGTCGCCGCACGCCGGTCATTTTTTGTCCTTGGCGGTCTTCTTCTTGGACGGCTTCTTTGTGCTGCCGCCCTTCACATGGACCTCAACCTTGGCGCCGCCGGTGTCAGCGTTGTTGTCGCCGTCTTCGTCGGCGTCCACATCGCTTTGGCCTTCGCCGTTGGGCGTGCCGCCGGTGTTTTCCTGGTCCTCTTCATCCGCCTCTTCGGGGATGTCGTTCGGGTCCAGGCCGGCATACAGGGTTTCGGGATCGTGAGCGACGCGCGCGCGTTCTTCATCCGTGGAGATGACGCCGCCGTCGACCAGGATTTGGCCGGTCTCCGCCTCGATCTTGCGGATTTCCGCCAGAGCCTTGGCGTCCATGGACCACAGGGGCTCGTAGCTGAAGGTGATGTCCTCGTCCACTTTGCCCCACAGGGAAAGCTGGATGAAGCCCAGCACCCGGGTGAGGTTGCTGGTGAAAAACTGTTCCTGATAGGCCGCGATCCAGTCGTAAAAGACCCGGATTTCGCCTTCAGAGGTCGCGTTCAAGCCGGCGGGCGAGATGCCCAGGAGCTTGACCAGCGGGATGCCGCAGATGGCGGCCATGTGTTCCTGCGACTGGGACTGCAGAGTGTCCAGCGTCGTCAGAGGCGTGGAAATGTTGAACCATTCCTCCGTCTCCTTATCCAGCATCATGGCGCCGGAATTGTCGCGCAGCGCGTTGAACAGGTCGACGCGCTTGAACATCTCCTCGCCGCCCAGCTGCAGCGACGCGGCCATGTTGGTCTTGATGCCGCTGACCGAGAAGTTGGACACCAGGTCCGACACGGACTGGCGGGTGCGCAGCCAGTTGTCGACATAGGGCTTGGCCATCTGGCTCAGCGAAAGGCCGCCAAAGCTGAAGGCGGGCTTCAGCATGTCCGGCACTTCGCGGCCAACAAACGTCAGCAGGCGCGAGGCGTGGAGCTCAGTGCCCATCACGAACCAGCTGCTGGGCTTGTACCAGGTCGGCTTCAGCGGGTTGTTGGCGTCGTAATTGGCGGGATAGCACCACACCGCTTCGACGGTCTTCAGCCGCTTCAGGCCGCCCTTTT
>CALDFO010000065.1 GCA_937942205.1 uncultured Alphaproteobacteria bacterium | reverse complement strand
TAAACCAGTATCCGGTTGTCATTGTCGAAATCGGAATCGCAGGATTGACCGGACATCCGGCATCGGCGCGTGATGAAATCGTTGTCGTTTCCGACGAACAGGAAGTAATCGGCCGGATGATCGGGTTCCAATACCGAAACCAGGTCCAGCGCTTCCCATTTCTCCGACAGATCCCCGATACCGAGCCCAAACCGCGCCAGTTGAACGGGATTGAGCATGTTCACCAGTTCGGCCCAATCGGCCGGAACAATGCCGGGGCGCAAGTCCGCGCCGTCCGGATTCCGCAACAGCGACGCAACGCCGGTTTCGTATTCGGTACCAGCCAGATTGGTCGCGTCCGTTACGTCAACCAGCAGAATACTCTTATAAACGATGGGCGCATCGCCCGCCGCGCCGCGCCCGGCGCTGTCGCGCGCCAGCATCAGGAATCTGTGGCCGTCCAGCGCGCGGATCTCGCTCTGGGCGGCGGTACGGTCGGGCGCGCCACCCTTCCCCTGCGCGGCATAGGCGGGCAACTGGATGACATGATGCGCAACCGGACGAGACGGGGCCGGGTCGCGGCTCACATCATAGACCAGTATGCGCGTATTGATCCGGCCCGCGGCATCACCGGCGGCGCTGTCCTGGAGCAGGGCACTTTGCAGGGCCACGAACAGCGTGCGGCCATCGGGCGACAGCGACACGCCTTCCACCCCCTGATTGTTGCGGCGGCCCGTGTCGGGCGGCTGCAATGAACCGAAATCCGGCCGGCCGCCGCGACGCGGCGTGATGGCCGCGGGCGGGGTTATCACGCCGCGCAAACGTCCGTGACGGTCGAAGTAATACACATTGGCCGCATATTCATCACCGACATAGAAGCCGCCGTCTCGGGTGAACTGCAACGCCTCGGCATCGATCGATATCTTGCCCGCGCCGAGACCGTCGGCGGGCGACGGCAGCACGATACCGCGCTCCACCAAGGTGCCCGCGCCCGGATCGGCGCCCGTGAAGGGCTGGCCGCGAAAATCGCGCAATTCGAGGCCGCCATCGGCAATGAGATCGAGCCGGCCGCTGCCCGGCGCGAAACGGATACGGAAGCGATTCAGCCGTGCCGGATAATCGAAGAACAAGTTGGCGGCGGGATCGTTGCGCCCCCGGTCCGGCAGGGTCCAGAGGATGCCCTCGTAATGATCGCCATCGCGCTTCCAGCTGCCGGGCGCGATCTGCAGCGAGGAGAAGGAGCCGAGCGTGTCGCCGAGGAAATCGACTTCATCCGCCGGAAACCGGCCCGCGCCGACCAGCCCCTGGCTGATAAGGGTCCGGCCGTTCAGCGAGATGCCATGCGCACCGGCGGTGCGATCCAGATGCGGCCGGGTAATGGAGCCTTCCCCGCCCGCGAAGGCGGGGAAGGCCGGGATGAGCCACAACAGAAAGAATGTGACGGCGCGCATCGATCAGAGCGCGAAGCTGAGCGTGGCAAAGACCTGACGCGGCGCCGAGGAGTGGAACACCAGGATGTTGCCCAGCGCGTCGTCCGGCGCGAACACGCTGCTGTCGAAGTTCGACGCATAGCGCTTGTCAGTCAGGTTGGTGACATTCAATGCCAGTTTCATCCCCGCGATGCCGGCCTCGGCGAAGTCATAGCCCAGGCCAAGATCGAGGGTCACATAGCTGCCGAAGCCTTGATCGTTGGTGTAGGTATAATAGCGGCGGCCGGTGAACTTGCCCGCCAGCGAGGCCCAGAAGCCATCCTGCTTCAGGGTCAGAACGCTGGCATACATCTGCTTCGGCGTATCCACCTGCTGCTTCCCGGCCGTGCGCTTGACCACGCAGGTGGTCGTGCACCAGTTCAGGTCCTCGTTATAGGTGGATTCGTTGAGCGATGCGGTGTTGTACCAGCTCATCCACGCCAGCGGCTGCCACAGCACCGCAAGCTCCGCGCCCCGGCTCGTGACGCTGCCGGCATTGTGGAAGGAATTGCCGCAGCCCGGATTCTGCTGCTGGTTCGTCGGACAGGGATTGTACTGCAGAAGACGGTTGTTGAAGTCCACATTGTAGAGCGTCAGCGATCCCTGCAGCGTCTCGCCGAGATAGCGATAGCCGCCTTCGAAGCTCTTCGACGTTTCCGGCTTCAGCGTATGACCCTGCGCGTCCCACACGGCCTGGGACACCGATTGCGGCCCGAGCTTGAAGCCGCCCTGATACATCGCCATGTTTTCGGCATAGCTGGCGAACAGCTCATGGCCGGGCGCGGCCTTCCAGAGCAGGCCCACTTCCGGCAGGAAGTTGTCCTCGGCCACCAGCGTACCGGAGGCGAACTGGCTGGCCGCCGCCGCCGCGGTCTTGGCGATGCCGGGCAAGGCTACGGCCTTGGACTTTGAGAAAGTGCCCTTGAAGCCGAAATCCACGATCAGCGTGTCATCCAGCAGCGTCATCGTGTCCTGCAGGTGGAACTGCCGCGTGTTCCAGTTGGTCTGCTGCACCCATTGGGCGGTGTTCGGCTGGCCTTTCAGGAACTGCGCCAGGCTGAAGGGGCCGGTGACGTTGGTCCAGATATAGCGCGCGGCGCTGCTGGTGTTGCTTTCCAGCCAGAGGCCCGCCTGGATGCGGTTGAAGCCGATCTCCCAGCTCACGTTCGCCAGGCCGCCATTGCGGTTGATGGTGTAACGCGTATCGCGAATCTGAACCGGCACATCGTCGGCAGTGGTGGCCGTACCCTGATTGGACAGGCCCGCGATCCAGTTGTTGCCGGCGCCCTTGTCGGTATGGCGATAGACCTGCGCGCGCACACTGATGGCGTCGGTGACGGCGAAATCTCCCGCCAGATAATACAGGTCGTCGTTACGCAGGATCTGGCCGTTGGTGAAGGTGATGTCGGCAAGCGTTTCCGGCGCCGTAGGCCTGACGCACTGCGCCGCCAGCGACGCCACGGAACAGGCCGCGCGGCTGACATAGGCATTCCAGTCCGGCGCATAGCCGGCCCAATCCGGGCCCAGGCGCGCGAGCATGTCTTTCGACAGATAGGTATCGTCGGCCTGGTTGGTGCGGGAAAGGTCCACAAAGGCCGTGATCGTGCCGCCGTCGAACTTGTACCGGGCCTTGCCGTTGAACTGCTTGCCGGTGGACAGCTTGTAGGCGCCCTGATTCACGAACAGGTCCTGTTCGCTATACTGGCCGGAGACATAGGCCGAGAAGCCGTTGAGGTCGCCCGTATCAAAGCGCAGGAACGTGCGCAGGCTGTTTTCGCTGCCGATGGTTTGGCTGCCGGAGAAGCCCATCGTCTGGCTGGGATCGCTGCTGAAATAGGTCAGCGCGCCACCCAGATTGCTGGTCGAAGGGATGGCGAGACCGGCGATACCGGTCGCAAGGTCGGCGCGTCCCAGATTCTCGGAGATCAGGGCGCGGCTGATGGTGAGGCCGTTATAGTTGTTGTAGGCGCCGTCGCCCAGCGGCATACCGTCGAGGGTATAGCCGAGATGCGTCGTATTGAAGCCGCGCACCTGAAGGGTCATGGACTGTTCGTTGACGCCCAGCGCGTCAATCGACTGCGCGCTCACGCCCGGCAGGAAGTTCAACGCCTTCTGCACGCTGGTGCCCGGCGGCAAAACATCGAGATTCGACGGCAGCAAGGTCGAAACCGAGCGGGTTTCGCCGCTGCCGAAAACCACGACCTGCTCGATTTCGCCGCCGTCCTGGGACGAAACGCCCTGCGCCACCGCCTGTGCGGCAAACGTAAAACAAGCGGCAGCCGCGATGGCGGCAATGGACTTTTGCAACATTAACAGACGCCCCCAAAATTGGATGAGGCGCCGCAAGCAGGAATGTGCATCCACAGCGCCGGATGAAATTGGTGGCGCCGCTATTCCATGCGTTGATGATGCTTTGACCACGCATTGGTGTCGTTTCTGTAACGCCATCGCCCCGCGGGCAGGCCCGGCACCTCACGTTTCACGCGCAAACCCGGAACGGCCAGGCGTCGAAACCTGGCAGAATTTCGGATACAAGAGCCAGGCAAGCCGCATCCCGTCAGCCGCCATGGCGTCAAAATAATGCAACAATACCAATCACATAGATTCGCCATTGCCCCGATGATGGACTGGACCGACAGTCCCTGCCGGGTGCTGCATCGCTGCCTGACAAGAAATGCCCTGCTCTATACCGAGATGGTGACGGCGGAGGCGGTGCTGCATGGCGACCGCGTCCGGCTGCTGGGATACGAGGCTTTCGAGCATCCCCTGGCGCTGCAACTGGGCGGCAGCGATCCGGCCCGGCTGGCCCAGGCGGCGCGCATCGCGGAAGGCTTCGGCTATGACGAGGTGAACCTGAATGTCGGCTGCCCGTCCGACCGGGTGCAGTCGGGCCGCTTCGGCGCCTGCCTGATGCAGGAGCCGATGCTGGTGGCCGACTGCGTGGCGGCGATGCGCGCCGCGGTCGCCATGCCCGTCACCGTCAAGTGCCGCATCGGGGTGGACGACCAGGATCCCGAACAGGCGTTGCGCGCGCTGATCGACGCCTGCGCCCAGGCGGGGGTGACGGTGTTCGCGGTGCACGCCCGCAAGGCCTGGCTGGACGGTCTTTCGCCCAAGGAAAATCGCGACGTGCCGCCGCTGGACTATGACCTGGTCTATCGCGTCAAGCGCGAGCGGCCGCAGCTGACCATTCTGGTCAATGGCGGCATCCAGACATTGGAGGCGGCAGAGGATCATCTGCGCCATGTCGACGGGGTGATGATGGGCCGCGCCGCTTATCAGAATCCGGCGCTGCTGGCGCGGGTCGATGCGCGGCTGTTCGGGGCCGCGCCGGTGGACCTGGATGCGGCGGTGGGCGCCTATTGCGACTATGTGGCTGGCGGGCTGGCCAAGGGC
>CALDFO010000064.1 GCA_937942205.1 uncultured Alphaproteobacteria bacterium | reverse complement strand
AGACCAGGATCGAAATGCTGGACGAGGCCGAGCGGCTGGAGGAAGTCGCCCGCATGTTGTCGGGCGCCAAGGTGACCGACGAGGCCCGCGCCGCCGCCAAGCGGCTGATGGCGGAGGCTGCCGTGGCACCGAAGAAAACGCGCAAACGGGCATGAGCGCCAAATCCCCCGACAAGCTCACCTCGCAGGACGCGGAAAAGGAACTGGACCGGCTGGCCAAATTGATCGCCGCCCATGACCGCGCTTATTACAGCCATGACGCGCCCACCGTGTCGGACGCCGACTATGACGCCTTGCGCCGCCGCAATGCCGAGATCGAGGCGCGCTTTCCCCTGCTGGTGCGGCCCGACAGTCCCAGCCACCGGGTGGGCGCCAAGGCGTCGGCGAAATTCGCCAAGGTGGCGCACCGCGTGCCCATGCTGTCGCTGGACAATGCCTTCGACGACGCCGATGTGGCGGACTGGTTGGGGCGGGTGCGGCGTTTCCTGGGCCTGGCCGACACGGATGCGGTCTGCGTCACCGCCGAACCCAAGATCGACGGCCTGTCCGCCGCCCTGCGCTATGAGAATGGCCTGCTGGTGCAGGGCGCGACGCGCGGCGACGGCCAGGAAGGCGAGGACATCACCGCCAATCTCAGGACCATTGCCGATATTCCACTGCGCCTGAAGGGCAAGCCGCCCGTCCTGCTGGAAGTGCGCGGCGAGGTCTATATGGCCCACAAGGCTTTTGCCGCGCTGAACCGGCGGCAGGAGGCCGAGGGCAAGCCCACTTACGCCAATCCGCGCAACAGCGCCGCCGGATCGGTGCGCCAGCTCGATCCCGCCGTCACCGCCGGACGGGCGCTGAATTTCTTTGCCTATGCCTGGGGGGAATGTTCGGCGCTGCCCGCCGACACCCAGTCGGACATGATCGCGGCGTTCGCGTCTTACGGCCTGCCGGTGAATCCGCTGATGCGGCGTTGCGAGACGGTGGCGGCGGTGCTGGACGTCTATCGCGCCGTCGGCGAACAGCGCGCCGGGCTGGGCTATGACATTGACGGGGTGGTCTACAAGGTGGACCGGTTGGACCTTCAGGCGCGGCTGGGTTTTGTCTCCCGTTCGCCGCGCTGGGCCATCGCCCACAAATTCCCCGCCGAGCAGGCCGAAACGGTGCTGGAAGGGATCGAGATCCAGGTCGGCCGCACCGGAAAGCTGGCGCCGGTGGCGCGGCTGAAGCCGGTGACGGTGGGCGGCGTGGTGGTGCAGAACGCCACCCTGCACAATGAGGACCAGATCGCGCGGCTGGACGCGCGCATCGGCGACACGGTGGTGATCCAGCGCGCCGGGGATGTGATCCCCCAGGTGCTGTCGGTGCGGCTGGACAAGCGCCCCAAATCCGCCAAACCCTACAAATTCCCCGACACTTGCCCCATCTGCGGCAGCCATGCCGTGCGCGAGGTGGACGAAAAGACCGGCAAGATGGATGTGGACCGGCGCTGCACCGGCGGTCTGGTCTGCGACGCCCAGACGGTGGAGCGGCTGAAATATTTTGTGGCGCGCGATGCCTTCGATATCGAAGGGCTGGGCGGCACCCTGATCGAACTGTTCCACGACAAAGGGCTGCTTAAGGAACCCGCCGATATTTTCGCCCTGACCGAGAAGCCCGCCAAGGTCGCCCAGGTGTTGGCCGACCATCGCGCCGCGCTTTCCGAAGAGCGGCGCGAAGCGCAGGGAAAAGAGGTTGCGAAAGCCGCCAAGGCCAGGAAGAAGGATGAGGGCGAAGGCAAGCAGGTCGAAAATCTGATGGCGGCGATCGCGGCGCGGCGCATCATCGGCCTGGACCGGCTGATCAATGCCTTGGGCATCCGGCATGTGGGCGAAACCACCGCCCGCCTGCTGGCCCGGCATTACCGCGGCATCGATGCTTTCCTGGACGGTATGAAGGCCGAAAATGCGCGGGAGGACTTGCAGCATATCGAGGGTATCGGCGGCGTGGTGGCCGAGGCGATCCATGATTTCTTCGACGAGCCGCACAATGTGAAGGCGCTGGGACGGCTGCTGCGATGGCTGGATGTGACCGACATGGCCGCGCCGTCGAAATCCTCGCCGGTATCGGGCAAGACGGTGGTGTTCACCGGCACGCTGGAAAAGATGACGCGGGCGGAAGCCAAGGCGCGGGCCGAAAGCCTGGGCGCGAAAGTGTCCGGCTCGGTGTCGGCCAAGACCGATATCGTGGTGGCGGGGCCGGGGGCGGGCAGCAAGCTGAAGGACGCGCAGAAGCACGGCGTCGCGGTGATGGACGAGGATGCCTGGCTGGCGCTGATCGGCGGCTAGATGCTGCGCGTCGCCTGGGTCAGCCAGGCGCGGGTGTCTTCCTCCACCAGATGGCCGATCGTACCCAGCACCCGCGCATGATACCGGTTCAGCCAGTCTTTTTCCTCGGCCGTCAGCAGGTCCGGTTCCACCAGCGTCAGGTCGATCGGCGCCAGGGTGATGGTTTCAAATCCCATCATCGGCCGCTCGCCGCCCAGATCCTCGGGCTGTGTCACCACCACCAGATTCTCGATACGGATGCCGAATGCGCCGGCCTTGTAGAAGCCGGGCTCGTTGGAGCAGACCATGCCCGGCATCAATTTCTGCATCACCGGCCGCTTGGAGATGTTCTGCGGCCCCTCATGCACCGACAGATACGATCCCACGCCATGGCCGGTGCCATGGTCGTAATCCAGCCCCGCCTGCCACAGCGGGCGGCGGGCAAAGCTGTCCAGCTGCATCCCGATGGTGCCGTCGGGAAAGCGCGCCGTGGCCAGCGCGATATGGCCCTTCAGCACGCGGGTGAAACGGTCCTTCATCTCGGGTGTGGGCTGCCCCACCATGAGGGTGCGGGTGACGTCGGTGGTGCCGTCGGGATATTGCGCGCCGCTGTCCAGCAGGAACATCTCGCCGGGCCGGACGGCGCGATTGGTGGAGCGGGTGACGCGGTAATGCACGATGGCCCCGTTGGGGCCGGCGCCGGAAATGGTGTCAAACGAGACGTCGCTGAGAACGCCGGTGGCGCGGCGGAAGTCTTCCAGGGTTTCTGCCACCTGGATTTCCGTCAGCGCGCCGCCGGGCGCGTTTGTGTCGAACCAGTGCAGGAACCTGGCCAGCGCCGCGCCGTCGCGGATATGGGCCTTGCGCATCCCTTCGATTTCCAGGCTGTTCTTGCAGGCCTTGGGCAACTGGCAGGGATCGCTGCCGGGGCGGATTTTCGCGCCCGCCCTGGTCAGCCGGTCGAAGATGGCCGCCGCCGCCGTGGCCGGGTCCACCCATACGGATTTGCCCGTCATGGCGTCCAGCGCGGCGGTGAACTGGGCGGGGTCGTGCACCCGCACGGCATTGCCCAGATGCGCCATCAGCTCGGGCGTGCGCTTGGCCGGATCGAGGAACAGGTCCGCGCCGCCGTCATTGTGCAGAATGGCGAAGGCCAGCGCGAAAGGCGTGTGCGGCACGTCCGCGCCGCGCATGTTCAGCAGCCAGCAGACGGAATCGGCCAGGGTGATGACGGCGGCGTCGGCCCCCACCCGCTTCAACCCTTCCGCCAGCCGCAACCGCTTGGCATGGCTTTCCTCGCCCGACAGGTTGAAGACATGGGGGATGGCGGGCGCGCTTGGCGGTGCGGGCTGGTCCGGCCACACCGCGTCGATGGGATTGCTCTCCACCGCCACCAGCACGCCGCCCGCCTTGTCGCAGGCCGCTTTCAGATGCGCCACGCCATGCGCGGTATGCAGCCAGGGGTCGTAGCCGAGTTTGGCGCCGCGCGAGAGATTGCCGGGTATCCAGCCCTGCGGTCCTTCGGCCACCAGGTCGCGCGGTTCGAACAGGGTCGTGTCGGTCTGGTTGCGGACCTGAAGGGTATAGCGGCCGTCCACGAAGATGGCGGCCTTGTCCTTCAGCACCACGGCCGATCCGGCCGAACCGGTGAAGGCGGTTAGCCAGGCCAGCCGCTCGGCATGGGCGGGCAGGTATTCGCCCATATGCTGGTCGCTGTGCGGCACCACGAAGCCGTCCAGCCCGCGCCGTGCCAGTTCGGCGCGCAGGGCGGCCAGACGCGGCGCGCAGGTGGCGGCATCGGAGGTGTCGTCATAGGTCTGGAACGGGCCATGTCTGTCCATGCCCAAAGCTTAACGCGGCGGTTTCTGGAGCACCAGCGCGCTCCATGGTCCCATGCGGCGGCGGCCGACAAAGCGCAGCGACCGATAGAAGCTGGTGACCAGCCCTTCCTGGTTGGTCAAAAGGCCCGACAGCAACAGCACCGCGCCGGGCGCCATCGCCTTCTGGATCGCGGGCGCCAGCTGGGTCAGCGGCCCGGCCAGGATGTTGGCGATCAGAAGATCATAGGGCGCGCCGCGCGACAGCACTGGGCTGGTCAGGCCGTCGGCGGTCACCGCGCGCACCAGATGGCCCACGCCATTGGCGCGGGCATTGTCGCGGGTCACCTCCACCGCCACCGGATCGATGTCGGAGGCCAGCACCGGCCGCCGCCACAGCTTGACCGCGCCGATGGCCAGCAGGCCGGTGCCGGTGCCCAGGTCCAGCACGTTGCGGAAGGCGCGCTCGCGCGCCAGATCCGACAGCACCGCCAGGCACAGCGCCGTGGTTTCGTGATGGCCGGTGCCGAAGGCCAGTCCCGCCTCGATCTTCATAGGTATCACGCCATGCGGCACGGTGCCCGCGTCATGCGCGCCATAGACGAAAAAACGCCCGGCCCGCACCGGCGGCAGGCCCTGCTGCGACAGGCGGATCCAGTCCTGGTCGGGCAGGGGCGCCACCGTGATCTCCCGCCCGGTGATGCGGCCCAGCCAGGCGGCGTCGGGGGCGTCGGTATACAGCGCCTCGACCACCGCGCCGTCGGCAAAGGGTTCTTCCACGATCAGCACCGCCTGGGCGCTGCCTTCCAACTCCAGCGCGGCGGCGGTATCGGCGGCGTCCAGCTTGGTCAGCGCGACCGAGGCTTTCCAGAGAGGTGGGGTGGTCATGACGCGGCTCTTAAGCCCGGCTCACGAACTGGTCAATCACCCGCTTCTCGCCCGCCTTGTCGAACTCCACCGTCAGCTTGTTGCCTTCGACATAGCGCACCCGGCCATAGCCGAACTTCTGGTGGAAGACCCGGTCGCCCCGGGCATAGTGCGAGGCGGCAGGATCGGAGGTCTGGGCGCTCCAGCTTTGCGCCTCGATCACCGGCGGACGGCCGCGGAAGCCGCCGGCGGCGGCGCGGTTGGCTTGCGCGCGCTTCCAGCCGGGCGAGTCATAGGTGCTGCCGAAATCGGCGGCCTGGCCGTTGTCGCGGAAGCCCGCATAGCC
>CALDFO010000063.1 GCA_937942205.1 uncultured Alphaproteobacteria bacterium | reverse complement strand
GCGCCGCCGGGATGTCGAAAAGGCCCGTGACGCGGGCGCGACCGATGTGCTGACCGTGCCGATGAGCCCGGCCACCCTGATGACCAAGCTGAAAACGGCGATCCAGACGCCGCGCCCCTTCATCGTGGCGCCGGAATTCTTCGGTCCCGACCGGCGCGGGGTGCGGGGGGCTTTCTACGGCAAGGGGCGCCGGGTGCGGCAGCCGCGCAAGACCCGGGTGAACCTCACGCACATCTAGCGTGTCGGGATTTTAGTCCCACAACCTATGATATATTTTGGCGCTTTCGGGAAACCCCGGGATCTCCCTCAGGATTTCGGGGAAAAATAGCCTATCCAACGGTTAGAAAAATAAATTCGCGGTCTTAAATCCTTTCCCATTAAGTAAATTTTCCCGAAAAAGACAATCAAAAGTAGAAATTCCTATCCCCGCCGCTTGCGCTGGTAGGATAATTGTCCTCTCTTCGTCCCGCGAGATGCTAGACAGAAAAGGGGACGAGGCAATGGGCAGCATCCAAGATCCGGCGGTATTCCTGGCCGCCCGCCGCGCCAGCCTGGCGCAGTTCATCGTGGCCCAGGTGCATGGCGTGCCGGTGGAGGAACTTCGCAAGCCCACGCGCGGCCGCCCGCATGTCGCCCGGGCCCGGCAGATATCCATTCATCTGGCCCGCCGGGTGTTCGACTTGAACCATCGCCAACTGGCGCTGGAATTCGGGCGCGACCGTTCGACTGTGCATCATGCCTGCTGCCTGATCGAGGGGATGCGCCGCCAGAACGACCAGTTCGACTCCACCCTGACCTGGATGGAGACCCTGCTGCGCCGCGCCGCGGGGATGCCGCAATGAGTCGGCTGGCGGAGGCGGAGGTGGCGCGCGAGGCGCGGCGGATTCTGCGCCGCCTGGCCAGTCCGCGCGCGTGCCTGCTGCCGCGCGGCGGCGGCTATGCGGTGGCGCGCGCCCTCGCGGCGGCCGGGGCCAGCCGGATCACCCTGGGCGCCGATTTTGTGGCGGCCTTCCTGCGGGCGGGCTGGATCATGGCGGCGGGGCCGGACCGCCCGGACCACTATGTCATCGCCCCGGCCGGGCTGGACCTGCTGGCGCGCGGCGACGCGGACGGTTTCGCCGCCCAGCACCGGCTGCTCCAGGATGCGGTGCTGGAAGAGGGCGGCGCGCGGCACAGTGTGAAGCGCAACAGTTATGAGTCGCCCCTGGCGCGGCTGCAGGCGCGGGGGCTGGTGGACGCGATGCAATTCGCGGCCGGTGAAAAGCTGCGGCGCGATTATACCCTGGGCCAACTCGCGCCCCGCATGGGGGTGGACTGGAGCGCGCCGGTGGTGTCGGGCGGGCGCGGGCCGGGACGCGAGCATGTCAGCGACATCGCCCTGGCGGCGCGGCAGCGTTTCAACCGGGCCTTGGC
>CALDFO010000062.1 GCA_937942205.1 uncultured Alphaproteobacteria bacterium | reverse complement strand
GGTCGGAAAAGCTGACCGATTTCATCGCCGCAATCGAAAAGGCGCTGGGCAGGACGGCTGTGATGGAGATGGCGCCGATGCAGCCGGGCGATGTGCCCGCCACCTTCGCCGATATCGAGGCCAGCCGCCGCGACCTGGGTTTTGCGCCCACCACGCCGATCAGCGTGGGCATCCCCAAATTCGTGGACTGGTTCCGGGACTATTACGGCGTCTAGTGCCGCTTGCGGAACAGCGGCGCGGCGCAGATCAGGGTGACGAACACCGCCGTGGCGCAGATCACCAACAGCACAAAAGCCGAGGCGGTGGCCAACGCCCCCTGCCCGATCCCCCGCATGAACAGCATGGTCGCCGTGTTCATAACCGCCCCGTCCTCCCAGACGGGCCGATATTCCCATTTTGGCACAGGCTCGCAATCACGGCGCGGAATTAAGCTTACCCGTTAAGCGGCCAGCTTGCGGCAGCCTCGGCCCAGTCCGCCAGGACGCGCTGGGTGCCCGCTTCGGCCAAGCGCGGGCCCGTGCCGTCATGGACATGGCCGCCACCCAGGAAGCCCCAGACCGTCATGCCCGCGGCGCGCGCGCCCAGGACGCCGTTCACGCTGTCCTCGATCACCAGGCAGTCGGCGGGGGCGATGCCCAGCGCGGCGGCGGCGTGCAGAAACAGGTCGGGGGCGGGCTTGGCCTCGGCCACATGGTCGGCGGAATAGACATGGGGCGCGAAATGGTCCCACAGCCCCACCTGCTTCAGCTTGCGCTCCAGCCCCTGGCGCGAACCGGAACTGGCGATCGCCTTGGGCAGGCGCAAGGCGGTCACCGCCGCCGTCGCCCCCGGCACCTCGGTCAGGTGCGCGATCATCACCTGGCGCAGCCGTTCCGAGCCCCGCACCTCCTGGGCGATGGCGCGCCCCAGCCGCGCCTGTGCGTCCGCGTCCAGGGCGCGATGGAAGGCGTCGGTGGAAAGCCCCATGAAACGGTTGACGTAATCGGCGCGCTCGAAGGTCAGGCCCAATTCGGCCAGCACCTCAAGCTCGACCTCCAGCGCCAGCTTTTCGGAGTCAACGAGAACTCCGTCACAATCAAAGATGACGGCTTTAAACAGCTTAGGCCGCCTTGCGCGACGCCAGGAACGTGCCCATGCGATCCAGCGCCTTGAGGATATTCTCGGCGGAATTGGCATAGGACAGGCGCAGATAGCCTTCGCCCAGCATGCCGAAGTCCGGCCCGCCGATCAGCGCCACGCCGGTTTCGTCCAGCAGGGCGTTGGCCAGCGGCTTGGCTTTCCAGCCGGTCTGCTTGACGTTGGGGAAGGCATAGAAGGCGCCCGCCGGAGTGATGCAGGACACGCCCGGCAGCTTGTTCAGCCCCTCGACCACCAGCTTGCGGCGCTTGTCGAATTCGCGGCGCATATGGGCCACCGCATCCTGCGGCCCGGTCAGGGCGGCGATGCCGGCATACTGGGCGGATGCGTTGACGCAGGAATGCAGGTTCACCGCCAGCTTGCGGGCATTCTCGTACAGCTTGCCCGGCCAGATCGCATAACCCAGGCGCCAGCCGGTCATGGCATAGGTCTTGGACCAGCCGTTGAGCAGGATCAGCCGGTCGCGGATGGACGGATAATTCAGCAGGCAGACATGCTGCCGGCCGTCATAGATCAGCTGGTCATAGATCTCGTCGCTCATCACCGCCACTTCGGGCCACTTTTCCAGTCCGGCGACGAACTTGTCGACTTCGGCCTTGGGGGTGACGCCGCCGGTCGGATTGGCGGGCGAGTTGATGATGATCAGGCGGGTCTTGTCGGTGATCAGCGACAGCGTCTCGTCGGCGCTGAAGGCAAAACCGTTCTCCTCGCGGATCGGGACCGGCACCGGAGTCGCGCCGGTATATTCGATCATCGAGCGATAGATGGGAAAGCCCGGATCGGGATACATGATCTCCACCCCCGGCTCGCCGAACATCAGGATGGACATGAACATGGTGGGCTTGCCGCCCGGCATGATCATCACCTCGTCGGGCGAGACCTGGACGCCATAGCGCCGGTGCAAATCGTTCGCCACCGCCTCGCGCAGGGGCAGGATGCCCACCGCCGGGGTGTAGCCGTGATGGCCGTCCTGCAGCGCCTTGATGGCGGCTTCGACGATATGTTCGGGGGTGCGGAAGTCCGGCTGGCCGATGCCCAGATTGATGATGTCGCGGCCCTGGGCGGCCAGGGCGGTGGCCCGCGCCAGCACGGCAAAGGCGTTTTCCTCGCCGATACGGTCGAAATTCGCGACGGTCTTCATGGGCGTCCTGGGGGTTTTCTGGATTTTCCGGGCTGCCCGTATAAGGCCATCCGGGGCGCAAAACCAGTGCACCCCGCGCCGCACCGAGGGGCTTGTCCCCGTCCTGCTATCCCCCAAGGCTGGGGCGCACCGCCAGGCCGGTCAAAGGGCCGGCGGGGACGAAAACGCCCCCACCCCCCTTTGTCCACCGGACCCTATCCCAGATAGCCGGACCGCCGCAGAGCGCGGACGATGGCCTGGGCATGGGCTTCCGCGTCGTCCTCGACCGTCCGAATGACCAGATCGGGCTTTTCCGGGGCCTCATAGGGGCTGTCGATGCCGGTGAAGTTCTTGATCGCACCGGCTTTGGCCTTCTCGTAGAGGCCCTTGGGGTCGCGCGCCATGCAGACCTCGATGGGCGTATCCACAAAGACTTCCAGGAATTCCCCCTCGCCCACCAGCTCCCGCGCCATGCGCCGTTCGGAGCGGAAAGGCGAAATGAAGGCCGTCAGTACGATCAGCCCGGCATCCACGAACAGCTTGGCCGCCTCGGCGACGCGGCGGATATTCTCCACCCGGTCGGCGTCGGTGAAGCCCAGATCCTTGTTCAGGCCGTGGCGGACATTGTCGCCGTCCAGCAGGTAGGTGTGCTTGCCTTCGGTAGCCAGAATCTTTTCCACCAGGTTGGCGATGGTGGACTTGCCCGAACCCGACAGCCCTGTGAACCAGAGGATGACCGGCTTCTGGCCCTTCATGACGGCGCGGGCCTGCTTGTTCACATCCAGCGCCTGCCAGTGCACGTTGGTGGCCCGCATCAGCGAGAAATCCACCATCCCGGCGCCCACCGTGGCGTTGGTGAAACGGTCGATCAGGATGAAGCCGCCGGTGTCGCGATTGTCCTTGTACGGATCGAAAGCCAGCGGCTGTGACAGGGCGAAATTGCCGTAGCCGACCTCGTTCAGCGCCAGGGTCTTGCCCGCCAGATGGTCCAGCGTATTCACATCCACCTTGTGCTTGAGCTCGCTGACCGACACCGGCACGGTGGCGGTGCCCATCTTGAGCAGATACTGGCGGCCCGGCAGCAATTCCTCGTCCGCCATCCAGAGCAGGTGCGCGGCGAACTGGTCCGACACGCTGGGGCGCGACTCCGGCGCGGCCAGGACATCGCCACGGGAAATATCCACCTCGTCCGCCAGGGTCAGGGTGACGGCGTCGCCCGCCACCGCTTCGGGCCGGTCGCCGTCCATGGTGACGATGCGGGTGACGGTGCTGGCCTTGCCCGATTTGGCGACGGTGATGGCGTCGCCGGGCTTGATGCGCCCGCCCGCGATGGTGCCGGAGAAGCCCCGGAAATCCAGGTTGGGACGGTTGACCCACTGGACCGGCAACCGGAAGGGCTTGTCCGCCAGCCCGCTGTCCACATCCACCGTTTCCAGATGCGCCAGCAGCGCGGGCCCGGCGTACCAGGGTGTCTCGCCGCTCTTTTCCATCACATTGACGCCGAACCGCGCCGACAGCGGAATCGCCACCTGGCTGGTGAAGTTCAGCTTGGCGGAGAAGGCGTGGAACTCGGCGACGATCTCGTCAAAGACCTTCTGGCTGTAATCCACCAGGTCGATCTTGTTCACCGCCAGCACGATATGGCGGATGCCCAACAGCGAGGCGATATAAGCGTGGCGGCGGGTCTGGGTCAGCACGCCCTTGCGCGCGTCGATCAGGATGACGGCCAGATCGCTGTTGGAGGCGCCGGTCGCCATGTTGCGGGTATACTGTTCGTGGCCGGGTGTGTCGGCGACGATGAACTTGCGTTTGTCGGTGGCGAAGAAACGATAGGCGACATCGATGGTGATGCCCTGCTCGCGTTCGGCTTCCAGACCATCCACCAGCAGCGCGAAGTCGATATCCTCGCCAGTGGTGCCGAATTTCTTGCTGTCTTTTTCCAGCGACGCCAGCGTGTCCTCGAACAGCAGCTTGGTGTCGTAGAGCAAACGGCCGATCAGGGTGGACTTGCCGTCATCCACGCTGCCGCAGGTCAAAAAGCGCAGCAGGGTCTTCTTTTCCTGCGCGGCGAGGAAGTCTCTCAGATTGGCGGGGGCGTTCATCGCACCACCTCACCTTGGGCGGCCTTGAGCCGCCCATCCAGGGGCCGCAGGCGACGGTGTTTGAACCCCTGGATGGCCGCCTCGAGGGCGGCCATGGAGAGAATATTTTTCATCAGAAATACCCCTCCTTCTTCTTCTTCTCCATCGAGGCCTTTTCGTCGGTGTCGATCAGGCGGCCCTGGCGTTCGGAGGTGCGGGCGGTGAACATCTCGGTGACGATGGCTTCCAGCGTGTCGGCCTCGCTTTCGATCGCGCCGGTCAACGGATAGCAGCCCAGGGTGCGGAAACGGACCAGCTTCTCCTCGACCTTTTCGCCGGGCAGCAGCTTCATGCGCTCGTCGTCGCGCATGATCAGGGTGCCGGCGCGTTCCACCACCGGGCGCATCTTGGCGAAGTAGAGCGGCACGATGGGAATGTTCTCGGCCAGGATATATTGCCAGATATCCAGCTCGGTCCAGTTGGACAACGGGAAGACGCGGATGCTTTCGCCCTTGTTGATGCGGGTGTTGTAGACGCGCCAGAGTTCGGGCCGCTGGTTCTTGGGATCCCAGGCATGGCTGGCGGTGCGGAAGGAGAAGATGCGCTCCTTGGCGCGGGATTTTTCCTCGTCGCGGCGCGCGCCGCCGAAAGCCGCGTCGAAACCGTATTTGTCCAGCGCCTGCTTCAGCGCCTCGGTCTTCATCACCTGGGTGTGCAGGGACGAGCCGCTGTCGAAGGGATTGACGCCCCGCGCCACGCCGTCCTGGTTGATATATTCGATGAAATCCAGCCCCAGCCTTTTGACGGTCTCGTCGCGGAACTGGATCATCTCCTTGAACTTCCACGTCGTGTTGACGTGCATCAGGGGAAAGGGCGGCTTGGAAGGATAGAAGGCCTTCAGCGCCAGATGCAGCATCACGGCGGAATCCTTGCCCACCGAATAGAGCATCACCGGATTGGCGAACTCGGCCGCCACCTCGCGCATGATGTGAATGCTCTCGGCTTCCAGGCGCCGCAGATGCGATATAACAGTCTTATCGGTGGACAATTTTGGCTATCCCAAATCCGGAGTGTGAAATAGGCCGGATAGGTCCGAAACGCAAGTTGCCGGTTATCGCAGGGTGCGGATGGTGGTCGCGGGGGGAACCGCCTGCTCCTCCACCCCGAACCGCACCCGGCCGATGGCGCGCCCGTCGGCGGTCTCGATCTTCACCAGCCACTGGCCCGGCCGCACGGTCTTGGTGGTGTAATAGCGGTATCCGTCCCGACGCCCCCCCACAATGTCTACACCGATGCGCTGCTGGCTGACCCAGCCCCTGGTGGCGGGGTCCAGCCGCTGCCAGTCATGGACGATGCGGGCCCGCAACCCGCGCGGGGCGAACACCGCATTGTAGAGATACAGTCTGGATCCCGGCTGGATGTGCAGGATGGGATAGGTGCCGAACAGTGCGCGCCATTCCGGCGGCTCCTGCTCCTCGGCCACCTGGTAGTTGCCGTTCACCCGGCTGGCGCCGTGATAGATGCCGACATCGGTCAGCACCAGCGGCAGGGGCGGTATGACGCGCAGGACATAGGCGGCATTGATCAGCACCGTGATCACCGCCACGCCCACCGCGACCTGCGCCCGCGCCGTGCGGTAGCGCTCATGCCCCAGCCGCGCCAGCGCCCGCATGTAGACGAAGAAGAGCACCACCGCCAGCGCGCCGCTGACCAGGAACGGGCCCTGGCCGATGCGGCGGATCAGGATCGGCACCAGCAGGATGGCGTAGGAATAGAGCGAGAAGAAGAACAGCAGCGCCACGAAGACCAGGCGGCTGTGATAACGGCGCAGGAACTCATTGCCGATGAAGATCGCCGCCATCGCCAGCAGGAAGGGCCAGGAGGAGGTGATCGAGGCGCTGCGGATGTAAAAGACGCAGAAGCCCGACAGCAGCGCCCCCAGCGCGAACTGGATGATAAAGACCAGGATGGTGCGCAGGCGGTCCGACGGGCGGCGGTCCTCGCCCCGCGATTCCAGGATATGCAGGATGGCGATGGTGACGCCCGCCACCAGCAGATAGACGATGAACACCGCCTGGGTTTCGGGCCGCTCGATGCTGCCGAAGGCCCAACTATCGAAGGCGAAGCCGCCCCCCAGCGACAGCGCCGAGATGTGGCGCTCGTACCGCTTGGCGATGCCCAGCGTGCTGTCCCAGGTGGCTTCGATGGCCCGCATGGCGGTGGTGTATGGCCCCTGCCCGCCAATGAAAAGACCCTGAAAGGGGGGTGCCGCCTTCAGGCGGAATTAAAACGGCGCTCCCAGGCGATGGCCGAGCGGATGATGCCGTCCAGGTCGTCATGGACCGGCATCCAGCCCAGTTCCGCCTTGATGCGGCGGGGGTCCGAGATCAGGGTCGGCGGATCGCCGGGACGCCGGGCGCTTTCCAGCACCGGCAGGCGGCGGCCGATCACCCGTTCCACGCCCGAGACCACATCGCGCACCGACAGGCCCCGGCCATAGCCGCAATTGTAGGTGGCGGAGGGCGCGCCCGCGCGCAGGGCGTCCAGCGCCAGCAGGTGGGCGGCCGCCAGGTCGGTGACATGGATATAGTCGCGCACCCCGGTGCCGTCGGCGGTGGGATAGTCGGTGCCGAAAATGTCCAGATGCGGCACCCGGCCCAGCGCCACCTGGGCGGCGCGCTTGATGAGATGTGTCGCCTTGGGCGAGGACTGGCCGGTGCGCCCGGCGGGGTCGGCGCCCGCGACATTGAAATAGCGCAGCACCATGTGGCGGAAATCATGGGCGCGGGAGACATCCTCCAGCATCCATTCGGTCATCAGCTTGGAGCGGGCATAAGGGCTGATCGGGGCCTTGACCTCCGCCTCGGCCAGCGGTTGCGGAGCATCGGCGGCATAGACCGTGGCGGTGGAGGAGAAGATGAACTGCTTCACCTCTGCCTCGACCAGCGCCTGGATCAGCGCCCGGGTCCGCACCACATTGTTCTCGTAATAGCCCAGCGGATCGGCCACCGAGTCCGGCACCACGATGGAACCGGCGAAATGCAGCACCGATTCCACGCCGTGCCGCGCCACCACCTGCTTCACCAGCGCGGCGTCGGCGATGTCGCCTTCCACGAAAACGGCATCCTCGCCGACATAGGCGCGGTTTCCGGTGGACAGATTGTCCAGCACCGCCACCGCATCGCCGCGGTCGAGCAGGGCGTGGGCGACGTGGCTGCCGATATAGCCCGCGCCGCCGGTGACAAGAACCGACATGCCGTTTCCTCCAGGCCGCCATTGTCGGGGCCAGCCCTTAGGAAAGGGCGAAGAGGCATGGTTAAGCGATGCCTAACGAGGGCTAGAGATCGAAGCGCAGCGCCGCCTCGATGCCGGCGGCCAAGCCACGGTGCGGCCGGGGCTGGTCGTCCTGGAGGCGGCCCGCCAGATCCAGCCGGACGCTGCGGCCCGTGGAGACGAGCGGCAGGGAGACGCGGGCCTCGCCCAGGGTCACATGCACCGGCGCGGCCGTGACCGCATTGCCGGACACATTGAGCGGATTGGAGATCGCGGCCTTGTGCAGGCTGAGCTGCCAGAAGCGCCCGCCCGGATCGGTCCAGCTTCCCATCAGCGACAGCAGGGTGGAATCGCTGTCCAGGCTGAAGCCCAGGCTGCGGCCGCGATAGCGCATGCCGTCGGGATAGCGTGAATTGTTATAGGCGGCGCCGTGCAGCACAGTGCCGAAGCTGAAGATATCCACGGTCGGCACGCTGTCGGCATATTCGAGGGTGAGCTTCAGCGGATTGTCGCCCACCGGCAGGAAAATACCGGCGCCGAACAGATGGCTGGTGACCGAATAGGTGATAGGCGAGGAATCCTCGTTCATCGCCTGCATATAGATCTGGAACGGCAGCTCGCCCATGCGGCCGCTGTACTTGATGTCGAAAGCGCCCTGGTCGTTGGTGCGGTTGACGATGGAATTATCGTTGCGGAAGGCGAAATAATCCCGCAGGGGCGCGCAGGAAACGCCCTGCCCGCAGAACATCTGGGTGCGCGACAGGCCGATCTCCAGCCCCGGCAGCGGATTGAAGGTGACGCGCAGCGCGTTGTAATAGGTGTCACGCTGGAGACGCGGGCCATCCAGAACGCCCAGCAGGAACTCCGCCTGCCATGGCCCCAGCCAGCGCAGCACCGGCAGGCTGGAGGCATCGGTGACAGCGCGCGAGATGCCGATCTGCGGCATGGGCCGGGCATTGTTGGAGAGCGACAGGGCCGTCACCTGGCCCGGTCCCCACCAGTGCGACAGCCAGCCGCCATAAAGCCGCACATCGCCCAGCCGCGCCGACAGATAGCTTTCGTCCAGATTCAGCCGGGTGGTGTTGCCGCGCCAATTCTGGGTGATGCCGCCCAGCGCCAGCCGTCCGGAAAAAATCCCCTGGTTGAAATCCAGCACGGCCTGCGCCGTGCCCTGGCCCCGGCCCATGCCGTCAAAGCCGTACACAACCGATGGCGCATTGGTGGCGTCCAGATAGAGCGATGCGGAAAAGCCCGGTTCGGTTTCGGCCCTGGCCCGGCGCAGCACCCGTTCGGCGGCGGCGCGCACCGTTTCGGGCTGCCCGTCCAGGCCGTCCCGCAGGCGGGCGCCGATGGATCGCCAGGGCAGCGGCCAATGGGTGGTGATGCCGTCCAGCGCCCCCGCTTCGGCCAGGAGTTCGATATCGGTGCGCAGCTGATTGTCACCCACTTCGGCCCAGGGCCCGGCCTGGGCCGGCATAGACAGGAGCTGGACCGCCATGAGGGCGGCGGCGAAACGCGGACGCAAAAGGCTGCTCATTGGTTCCTGCAAATCGCCGATGTGGCTACTATAACGCATAGCGCAACTGCGAACAGCAGATGCAACACACCTACAGTTGTAGTTTTCTAATCGCGGACCGGAAAGCAGGCCAGGCCCTGATCCGACAGGGCGGCGCAGAAAGCCGCCGCGCCGCGTCCGGCCGGAGGGTGAACGCGCAGACGGAAATACCGCCCCTTGCCCGGCAGGTCGGCTTCCACGACCTGGGGAGACAGCCCGTCCAGCAAGCCCTGAGCCTGGCGCCGGAACCGCGCCCAGCCCGCATCCGCCTCGCCCCGGCTGCGCCAGGCGCCCAATTGGACCTGGGGGCCTGAGGCAGCCGCCACGGGCGCATCCAGGGCCGAGCGCAGGGCGGGACTGGCGCGGCGCGGGGCGGCCGGTACGGGCTTGAAGGGGGCCGGACGGCGCGGCGGAGGGCGCAGGATGATGGGTTCACTGATGATGGGTTCACTGGCGGGCGGAACAGGGACAAAGCCCGCCTCCGGACGGGTGGGCGCGGCGGCGGCCACAACACCCGGCGGCGGTTTCAGCACGATCCGCTCCGGTGGTTTCAACACGATCACGCCCTCGTCGCGCACCGCCCCCGGCGCGCCACCCAGCGCCGCCAACCGCTGCGCCGCCAGGGCATAGCCGGGATCGGCCGCGACCGCCCGCGCATAGAAGCCCCGCGCGGCCTCGGTATCCTTCTGCGCCTCCGCGATCTGGCCCAGGCCGTAATAGGGATATTGCGGACGGCTGCTGCCGGCGGCCAGCGCCGCCAGGTAATCGCGCCGCGCCTCGTCCAGCCGGTTCTGGCGGCGGCGGATATTGGCGCGGTTGTTGAGCGCGGTGGACACCGCCGACGATTTCAACGCGATCACCGCGCCATAATCCTTGGCCGCCTCCTCCAGCCGCTCCATGCTGTCCAGCAGAAAACCGCGCTGGAGCAGCGCCTGCGCCCGCTCCTCCACCGGCAAGGCCCCCGTATTGATCGCTCCCGTGACATCCGCCAGCGCGGCCATGCCGTCGCCCAGCAACTGCCGGGCGATGCCGCGGCCCAGCAGCAGGCGCGCGCGCTGCAAGGCGGTGATGTCGCCCTCCACCAGGGCGGCATCCGCCGCCTGCGCGGCGTGCGCGGCATCGCCCTTGTCCAGAGACGCCTGCACCTCGGCAAGGCGCGCCTCGGTGACGGGCGCGGCGTGCACAGGCGCCGCCGCCAGAGGCAGCATGACCGCAAGCAGAAGGAAAACACCCTTTTTCATCACACCGGATTCAGCCGAAAGCCTTGAAACTGGACAGTAATGGCGAGGCCATGCGATGAAACAGACCGTTTCTGAATCCATCCCCCGGAAATCATGATGATCAGCATGAAACCCGTCCGAAAAGCCGTGTTCCCTGTCGCCGGCATGGGCACCCGCTTTCTGCCCGCCACCAAGGCGGTGCCCAAGGAAATGCTGCCGGTGGTGGACAAGCCGGTCATTCAATATGCGGTGGAGGAAGCGCGCGAGGCGGGCATCGAGCAGTTCGTCTTCATCACCGGCCGCGGCAAGCACATCATCGCCGACCATTTCGACCATGCCTATGAGCTGGAAGCCCTGCTCTCCCAGCGCGACAAAACCACCGAACTGAACAGCCTGCTGGAAATGCTGCCCGCCACCGGTTCGGTCGGCTTCATCCGCCAGCAGCAGCCGCTGGGCCTGGGTCATGCGGTGTGGTGCGCCCGTCACTTTGTAGGCGACGAACCGTTCGCGGTGCTGCTGCCCGACGACCTGATGGTGGGCAAGCCCGGCGCCCTGTCGCAGATGATCGCCAGCTACAACCAGGTGGGCGGCGGCATCATCGTGGCGGCGGAAGAAAAGCCCAAGGAGGAGATCAAACGCTATGGCGTGGTCAAGCCCGGCACATCCCAGAGCAACGCCACCGAGGTGCTGGGCATGGTGGAGAAGCCCGCCACCGGCACCGAGCCGTCGAACCTGTGCGTCATCGGCCGCTATATCCTTCAGCCGGAAATCTTCGGCATCCTGGACCGGCAGGAGCGCGGCGCGGGCAACGAGATCCAGCTGACCGACGCCATGGCCCAGCTGATCGGCAAGACGCCCTTCCATGCCGTGAAAACCGATTGCGCCCGCTATGACTGCGGCGACAAGGTGGGATTCCTGCACGCCAATATCGCGGTGGGCCTGTCGCGGCCCGACATCGCGCCAGCGTTGCGCGCGATTCTGGGAAAGCTCGGTTCGTGAAACTGCCGCCGCGCGCCGCATTCGCCGCACTTGCGCTCGCCTTCGCGCTGGCGGGATGCAGCAGCGCGCCACAATCCCTCTACGGCAAGTATTTCCAAATCGCGCGGCAGGCCTGGTCGGCGCAGTTCGGCGATCAACGCATCACCCGCGCCCAGGCGGCCGCGATTTCCTATGCCAGCATGGGATTTCGCATCAATGGCGGCAGACAGCAGATCATCGTGCTGGCGACCGACAGTGGCGGCGAAATGGTCTGGACCGCCGCGAGCCGCATCGTGCTCGCCACCCGGAACGGGCGATTGTGGCGCAGTGTCGGGCTGCCGCACGACCTGGGCAACACCACGGCCCCCGGCACTCTGCCGCCTCCAGCGCAAGCGATGACAGCGCCCTTCCGTTCCGTCCGCCAGATGGATTTCCCCGATGCGGGCCTTTACGGAGTCACCCTGACCTGCTCCGCGGTCCTGCGGGGACGTGTTTCCATCTCCATTCTCGGCGCCACCATTCCGACGGCACGCGTGGACGAAAGCTGCCGCGCAAGTGGCACAGCCTGGTCCTTCACGGACAGTTTCTGGATAGACCCGCAGACCGGCATGGTCTGGGAGGCGAACCTGCATGTCCACCCCTCGGGCCAGACCTTGCAGACCCAGATATTGCGGCCACCCGGCTGACCGGGCATGGCGGCACCCGCGCCGCACAAAAGAACCCGCACCGCACAAAAGAGAAAGGGAAGCGTCACCGCTTCCCTTTTTCGTCAATGGATGAACCGTGCCGCTTACGGAGTAGTCGTGGTCGCGGTGGTCGAGGTCGTGGTGGTGGTCGTCGTCGTGGGCGCCGGAGTGATGACATTGCTATCGCCCGAAGCGGCCAAACCGATGCCGGCGGCCAGCAGGCCGACGCCCAGCACGACGAACATAGTGGAGTTCTGCACCTGGGCCTGCTTCACGCCAGCGGGCTTGCCGGGGGCCATCGGTGTCACGCTGTTGGCGCCAGCAGCGGTGGAAACAACCAAGCTCAAGGCCAAGGCACCGGCAGCAAAAGACCGCATCACGAAAATCTCCTTTAGGAATTCCACTTTTGGCCTTTCCGGCCTCCGAAGTTGCGGCTTTTGTATGCGACTCCCCCTCTTAAAGTCAATGTTCTACGGTGAATGTTTCAGGACGGGGGCCCCTTGGCCCCTCTTGGAACCCTGCTATCTACCCCTCCCTGAAACCGACCGGTTTTCCCGGGATGCCGTATGCATCGCGTTCGTCCCGTCATCCTGTCCGACGGCACCAGCCCCAGGCTCAGACCCCTCTCGCGCAGCCAGCCGCCCAAACAACGCCTGCGCTGGTGGGCGAGCAGACCCTGATCCAGGATTGGTGCCGCGCGTCAGCGGCCCGAATTTCCTATCACCCACAGTGGTTTGCCAGGTGGACCACCGGTTCGTGATCACCGGACAACTACGCGAGGCCAGGGTCGGGGACGTCACGCTGCTGCTGGAACCGGCGGAGCGCAATACAGCAACCGCAGCGGCCCTCGCGGCCTTGACAATTTATCAAAAAATCCCGAAGCCCTGCTGCTCGTCCTGCCGGCAGATCATGTGGTGCACGCGCCCGAAGTCTTCCATGCCGTCCTACAGACCACCTTGGACACCGCCGCAAAAAGGGGGGGGTAAATTGGTCACGTTCGGTATCGTACCAAGCCGCGCCGAAACCGGATACGGCTATATCCCGCGTGGTGCGCCTCTGCCCGATTCTTCCGGGTCTTCGCCGTGGCACGGTTTGTCGAAAAGCCGGACCTGTCCACCGCCCGGAGCTACCTTTCAAGCGGTCAAGCGCGGTACGGATTCACCTTCATCCCGCCCGGCGCCAGGCACGGGCCGGAAAACGCCACAGAGGCCAAGCAGAGGCTAACGCGAGATCACCGCCACCGAGGCGATGGAAATCGCCAGCTGGCTGAAAATCTGCGTCGTATCTATCAGGAACTGGCGCATATCCAGCGGGGTGACGTCGCGCGGCACCACGATGGCGCTGCCCGGCGGCAGATCCGCGGCACTGAAATTGAGCCAGGACCGCTCGATCTGGCGGGCCGAGCCGTCCGGCAGCACAATGAAGGTGTTGGAGGCATCCGCCGTGGAAGCATAGCCGCCAGCGCGCGAAACATAGTCGCGGACCGTCATGTTGCCGTTGACGGGATAGCTGCCCGGCTGCCGCACCTGGCCCAGCACGGAAACCGTGCTGGGGCGCTGGGGAATATAGATGACATCGCCCGACTCCAGCAGCGGGTCCATCTCGGGGCGCGAGGCCAGCACGCTTGGATCGGCGGCCACCGAAATGCGGCCCAGCGCCTTCTGGTTACGCAGATCGGTGATGAAGCCCTGCATGGCCGAGAAGGTGTCCGGTGAAATCTTGTCGCTGCCCACACGCGTCATGGCCACGATCAGCTGATCCTCGGCCTCCTTGGCGGCGCGCAGGAAGCTTTCATGCTCCATGTTGGCGACCGACTTGCGCAGGAACACCGTGCCGTAGGGATAGGCGGAATTGGTCAGCCCGCCCGCGCGCAGCAGCAACTCGGACAACCGCTCGCCGCGCCGGATCTGGAAGTTGCCGGCGTTCCGTACCTCGCCCTGTAGCGTGACCGTGCCATTGTCGTTCTCGGTATAGACAGGATTGAAACGGAACACGTCCTGGGGCCGGACGCGATAGCTCGCGAAGGTGCCCTGCGGCTTGGAAACCGAGGTGCGGACGGTCTGGGCCCGGCCCGTCTGGGTGTCCACCGCGGTGGTGATGACCTCCACCGCGCTGGCATCGGCCCAGTTCACCGCTCCACCCGCCGCCTGCACCAGATCGGGCAGTTCAACATTGGGGCCCACGAAATAGCGGCCGGGACCGCGCACCGCGCCGTTCAGAACCACCTGATGGTCGATCAGGAAATTGACCAGCACGATCTGGGTCACGCCCAACTGCCGCGCGAGATCGTCGAAGCGCGTGACTTCACGGTTGCTGCCCAAGCGGCCGGGCTGATCCAGCATATCCTGATTGTTCTGCCGCAGACGGTTGGGATCCGCCGGGAACGCGAAAGGCGCGGGCTGCGGCAGGTCGCCCTGCGGCTGACCGGCTGGGCCGCTCATGGGCGTGGAAAAGCCGTTATAGGGAGACGGCGGGGCACCCGGCGTCGTGCTCTGATTCTGCTGCCCCACCGTCAGGGGCTGCGGCAGGTAATATTGCGGCAGCGTGTCGCCGAATTGATCCACAATCGGGCGCTGCACCACATTGTTGATCTGGCCGGACTGACTCTGGCTGGCGAAGACGCGGGCATTACCCTCGTTCTGGCTGCAACCGCGATAGGCTTCGCTGTGCGAAGCATCGGCTTCCTGCTGCATGTCGCTGATGCGCGCCGTCACGCCGCTGACCTGCGTAGCGGGCGCGGCCGGCGCATTCTGGCCGTTGCCCGCGCTGGCGGACAGAGGGCGGCTGCCGAAGTCGCTGTTGTCGCGGCCGGTCGGATTGCGCAGGGCCTCCTGCGCGGTGTCGCGGTTGGCCAGGTAGGTGCAGACCGCGTTGGTGAGAAGCTGCGCCTCGGCGACCGAGATCGGGCGAACGATGTCTTCGCTTTGCAGCGTCGAATCCTCGTGGCCGTTCAGCACGGAGATGGGCGTGAACGCCACCAGTTCGCGCATCAGGTTGCGGGGATTCTTGCGCGAGATCAGACCGAAAAGTGTGTAGGGCGCGCTCCCCATCGCGCCGGGCGCCCGCAGCACCTCCGAAAGCTTGCCGCCGCCGGTGACCGCATACTGGCCGGCAAGGCTGCTGCCGCCGGAAAGCGTGGCCTGGCTGGTCGTCTGGTCGGCGCCCAGTTGAACGAACAGGATTTCGCTGTCACGCACCTCGCCGGCTTCACCCGCAAGCGGCGCCAACTGCGACAGCCCATCGGGCGTGATACGCAGGACCGAAAGCCGGTAGCGGCCGCGTACTTCCTGACCGCCCGCCATCTGTAGCAGCGTGCGGACCGCCACACCCGACTGGCCCGCCGGGAGTTCATAGATGCCCGGCTGGCGCACCATGCCGGTCACCGCCACCGTACGGCCCAGATGCGGCACCAGAATGCGGTCGCCGTCGGCCAGGCGCATATTGGCCGCGCCGCCGCGCGCGGTCAGCACGCTGTACAGATCCACGCCGAATTCGCGGCCGCCGCGCTGGATACGGACATTCCGCAGCGAGCCGGTCTTGCGGACGCCGCCCGAAACCAGCAGGGCATCCATCACCGAGGAAAGACCGGTCACAAGACGCTGGCCGGGATAATTCACCTCACCCGAAACCAGCACGTTGATCTGACGCACCCGGCCCACCGAGATGAAGGCCGAGGTGGCGAGATAGGTACGGCGTACCGCCGCCTCGATATCCTGCCGGACGCTGCCGAAGGAACGGCCCGAGGCAGAAATGGGGCTGAGGCGCGGCACGACCACCTGGCCGTTGCGGTCCACGGTCACGCGAAGCTCGCTGTTTTCCTGGCCACGCAGCGAAATCACGATCTCGTCATTCGGTCCCAGCACATAATCGTCCTGGATCGCGCCGGTCTGCGGCACCGTTACGGCGCGGCCACTGCCCATCTGGTCATAGCCGAACTGCTGCAGGCGGGTGCCGGCGCGCGCGGACAGCAGCTGTTCCAGCCGCGACGGGGGCAGTTGTACCTGAAGATCGGGCGTTACCGGCTGGATCACGACATCCTGCGGCACCGCGGGTTGCAGCGCACCGCCGCCGGCCTGCCCCTGCTGGCGTTGCTGCTGCAACTGGATCAACTGCTCGGCGGACAGACCCGGCATCTGCTGCGCCTGACCGGAGGGCGGCAGGAAAACCGCCAAGGCCGCCGCGAAGAAAGGCAGCGCCGCGAGAACAGGACGCCTATAACGCTTCAGCCAACGGCTTGAATTCTGCACCATTTATCCCTCGGCCGAGCCGGTCTTGACGCAGCCCTCTAGCACACCCAAAGCTGGCGGGTGAAGGGGGAAAAGAATTTTCTTGCAATTACTTAGGCGAAAAGCAAGGAAGTCGGGTCAAGCGGAGATCAGGGGTTGGATCGGTGGAAGGGACGCGGCCGGAGAGGGGGCAGCCTGATGCCCGGCTGAGCCCACGGAAATGCCGGGTCCTGGCCGCATCTCCCCTGGCGCTGCTGGCCTCCGCCTTGTTTTTCGCGGCTCAGGCCGCACCCCCGCCCCTGCCCCGCACCACCTTCGGCAATGTCGGCCTGGTTGACATGCCGAGCGCCCGCATGGCGCCAGATGGCGAACTTTCCTTTTCGGCCAGCTTTTTCGAGAAGACCCAACGCTACGCTCTGGGCTTCCAGATGTTTCCCTGGCTGGAAGCCCAGTTCCGCTATGCGGGCCTGACCCATTTCAATCCGGACTATCCCGTCTATTTCGACCGCAGCTTCGCGTTGAAGGCGCGGCTGTGGAACGAGGACGGCGCCATTCCCGCTGTCGCCGTCGGTATCAACGATCTGGTCGGCACCGGCATCTATGGCGGCGAGTATGTCGTCGCCTCCAAACAGTTCGGGAGTGTTGACGCATCGGTGGGCATGGGCTGGGGCCGTATGGGAACCGCCAACAGCATACGCAATCCCCTGGGAGCGGTTTCCAGCTCTTTCTACACGCGTTCGGGCTTTGAAGGTCAGGGCGGCGACTTCAACCTCAAACAGTATTTCCACGGTCCGCGCAGCGGCATTTTCGGCGGACTGACCTGGCGCACGCCCCTCGAGGGACTGACCGCGATCGCCGAATACAGCAGCGATGCCTATTCGCTGGAAAGCCAGCGCGGCAGCTTCCGCCCCAAGAACCAGGTCAATCTCGGCCTGAGCTATGCCGGCATCAACGGCGTGACGCTGGGCGTGAACTGGCTCTATGGAAAAGCGGTGGGCCTCAATCTGTTGCTTCACATGGACCCCACCACCGAAAGTTATCCGCAGAAGATCGGCGAAGTGGCGCCTTCCGTTCCGGCCCTGCGATCGGTGGAGGAACAGCAAGCGGCGCTGCAGGGACTTGCCACCGGCGTCGTCGCGCCGGCCGCGCGCCCCACCGCCGGCCGCCAGGACCGCCTGGTGGAGTTGCTGTGGCGGGACGATGTGCAGAATGTGGATATCCGCGGCACGACGCTGGCCTTGACGGTATCGGGCCCGGCGACCGCCGCGCGCTGTCAGGCCGCCGCCGCCCAGATCCAGTCGTCCGGCGCCGATTTCACCACCGCCGAAATCCGCGCCGCCAGCGGCGGGCCCGCGCAGAGCTGCCGCACCGGCGCCGCGCTGCGCGTCGCCGCCCTTACGGGGCCTTCCATCACCACCACCTTGACGGATGCCAGGCCTGCCCTGCTGACCATCAACGCCGCCCTGCCCGACAGCAGCACAGCGGCGCGCACACGCGCCCAGGCGCTGGCCGCCATCAAGGCGGAGGCCAAAAAGCAGTCCCTGCGCCTCGAAGCCGCGGATTTCGCAGGCAGCACCGCAGTGCTCTATTACAACAACACCTATTACCGGTCGGAAGTGGATGCCATCAATCGCCTGACCGCGATCCTGATGAAGGAAGCGCCGCCGGAAATCGAGCGGTTCCGCCTGATCAACGTCCGCACCGGGATTGTACAGCGCGAACAGGAAATCCTCCGCAGCCCGCAGGAGCGTCAGTATCTCGCCGACAACCGCGTCAACGTCTTCGGCAACGGCAGTGAGGCGCAATCCCGGGCCGCGCCCATGTACACTCCGATACTGGATGCCCAGGACCGCAAGCGCTATCCCACCTTCTCCTGGAGCGTCTTTCCGCAATTCCGCCAGGAGCTGTTCGATCCCGACAACCCTTTCGCGGTCCAGTTCGTCATGGCGGCCAGCGGCGTCGTGCAACTCTTCCGGGGATTTTCGCTGGAAGCGGTACTCGAAACCAACCTCTACGACAATTTCAACGTCAGCCGTACCGCCGGTACGGCCCTGCCCCCCGTCCGCACGGATTTCCTGAAATACCTCATAAAAGGCAAAAACGGCATCGCGGACCTTTCGGCGAACTACCGCTTCCGCCTGGCGCCCGATGTGTACGCCATCGGCCGGGCCGGTTATCTGGAGAGCATGTTCGCCGGCGCAGGCGGTGAAATCCTGTGGCGGCCCGAAAACGCGCGCTGGGCACTGGGCGTGGACATGTACCGGGTCTGGCAGCGCGACTTCGACCGCCTGTTCGGTCTGCAACGATACAAGACTTTCACCGGGCACGTATCGCTCTACTACGCCTCGCCCTGGCATGACCTCAATTTCGCCCTGCGCGCGGGTCAGTATCTCGCCGGCGACCGCGGCGTGACCGTCGAGGTGACCCGGCGCTTCGCCACGGGCATCGAAGTCGGCGCTTTCTTCACGCGCACCAATGTCTCGGCCCAGCAGTTCGGCGAGGGCAGTTTCGACAAGGGCATCATCATCCGCATACCGCTGGGATGGATGCTGCCGATCGAGACCCAGGGGCAATATGCGCTGGACATGCGCCCGATCCAGCGCGACGGCGGCCAGCGCCTCATGGCCGACACGGTGCTCTATGAAGAAACCCGGCGCGCGAGCCAGGCGGAAATCTACACCCAGACCGCCGGCGCCTGGTAAGCCGGACGGCGGCGGAAAGCGCCGCAACCGACGCTGCGGCCCCGTATTCGGGACTGCAAACCCTTTAATATGCTGGTGAGCCCGGGTGGGTACGATCCACCGACCCTCTGATTAAAAGTCAGATGCTCTACCACTGAGCTACGGGCCCGACAGGTGCGGCGGTATATGGGCTTGGCGCGCCTTCGTCAACGTGGCCCTCAGATCTTGCGATCTCGCCACAAAACATAGAGAGAGGCCAGAAAGGCCCCGATCACAAAGCCGGCCACCAGTTCAACCTTGCGCACCGGCCAGACCGACTTGTCCGCATCGGGAACCGTTGCCGGGTCGATCGTCTTGAAGGCATAGTCAGGCTGGGAATTGGCCAACATCGACTGGTTGAGGTTGGCTTCCATCAGATGCACGATGCTCTGACGCAGGGAGTCGACTTGGACTTCCTTGGCCTGCCCGGTCAGATATGCCAGATTGCGCTGTGCCTCGCTGTAAGCAGAGGCGCGGATGTTGCGGTTCGCCAGATCGACAATGCCTTGAGCCCAACGCGCGGCAAGGAACCGATCGGTCCAATTCACCATGACAGTCAATAGACCGCTGTCCAAATCCTCGGAGATGGACAGCGTCTTGGTAAAGGCCGCGACCCCGTCATCCATGGTTGGCGCCTTGTTACGCCACTGGTGCGCGTCGGCATCATACTTCTTCGCAAAAAGTATCGGCAGAAGATTGTCCTGCTTGATCAGCATCTCGATCAGCTGGCGCGAACGCAACTTGGCGATGAACTCAAAGCGGGCACTGCCGCCGCCGCCCAGCTTGACGCCAACCAGTGAGGCCAGGCCGCCTACTTGTCCGCCGCCGACGCTACCGCCGATGCCCCCTTCATTGCGCACCGCCACCACGACGCGCGCGCGGTAAAGCGGCTGGGCAATGACATAGGCGTGAATACCCGCCAAGACGGTAAAAACTAGAGCGCAGGCGAGAATCAGCTTCCAGTTGTCCAGCAGACGTTGGAAAACCCGCCGCAGGTCGAGCTTTGCCATCTCCGACTGCTGCGGCGGCAACAGCACGAAATAGCCGGCAGGATTTTCGCCCGGATCAGTGCCTGTGGGTGCGGCGTTCATGTCTTCTATTCTTTAAGTAGCCGCCCGCAGTATACCATCGCGGATTTGGTCCAGGCAACCTGACCTCAGTGGCTCACACCACAGAAATCCAATATGGATGAGCCGGCCAGCCGCCCCGCCTGCGCCAGCGCGACGAATTCGCGATGCTTGACCAGCACGACGATAACGTCGGCGAGGGCCAACGCCTCCTCCACCCCTACCAGTACAAAGCGGTCATGGCTATCGATGTTGGGTTCCACCGCAATCACGTCATGGCCCGCATCCACCAAGCTGGCGGCGACGCGCACGGCCGGCGACTCGCGCAGATCATCAATATCGGGCTTGAAGGCGAGTCCCAGGCAGGCGATGCGCGGCTTGCGGCCAGAGACAGCGGCGGCGGCGGCGGATTTTTCGATTTGGGCGATTACCCAATCCGTCTTGTGGTCGTTGACCTCGCGGGCCGTGCGAATGACGCGCGCATTTTCGGGATCGCGGGCGACGATAAACCAGGGATCGACCGCAATGCAGTGGCCGCCCACGCCCGTGCCGGGCTGCAAGATGTTGACCCGTGGATGCCTGTTGGCGAGAGCGATCAGCTTCCATACGTCGATGCCGGCGCTGTTGCACAGCAGCGATAATTCATTGGCAAAGGCAATGTTGACGTCCCGGTAGCTGTTCTCAGTCAGCTTGCACATCTCCGCCGTGGGAGCATCGGTCTCCAATACCGCACCACGCACGAAAGTGCGATAGAAGGCGGCCACTGCGGCGGTTGCCTCGGGCGTCAAGCCGCCGACCACGCGGTCATTCTCCACCAGTTCGGTCATGATTTTGCCCGGCAGAACGCGCTCAGGGCAGTAGGCAAGGTGAACGTTGGTCAGATCGACGCCGGCTTCGCGCAAGGTTTCGCCCATCTGGCGGGTGGTACCTACCGGAGAGGTGGATTCCAGGATGACGAGGTCGCCGGGCTTGATCAGCGGCGCCACACTGCGCGCCGCCGCCAGCACATAATCGATGTTCGGCTGGGGAATACCCTCTCCATCACGGAAGGGCGTGGGCACGCAGATCATGTAGATGTCGGCGGCCTGCGGTTTGCCGAACGCCCTGAGCCTGCCTGCCGTCACCGTCGAGCGGACATAGGCATCCAGGTCCGGCTCTACGATATGGATTTCGCCGCGATTGATGGTGTCGACGACATGCATGTTCAAATCGGTGCCTGCCACCTGGTAGTGGGTACTGGCCAGAAGCGCGGCCGTGGGCAACCCGATATAGCCGAGGCCCACAACACAAACCTTTTTCGGCTGCATCGACATCTCCAAATTCGGCGGGAGCGCCTTATCCCTTTATTGGTTTAGGGATGCAAGCCGCTTGTCCTGGAAAAGCAGCTTGCCCGCCCAGGCCGCGCCCCAGGGTGTCAGGTGATTGCCATCGAAGGAAACCAGTTGCAGGTCCGGCGTGAACACCGGGCAACTGTTTTCGTCATCGCCGCACAGAAGCTTCTGGGAATCCACGAAAACGTCGGACGGCAGTGTCCGGCGCATTTCCAGGTTTGTGGCCTTCTGCTCGGGATCGACCTGGTTTCGTATCCGATGCTTGGCATCAGGCGGCATGCCCACATAGCGCAGCGGCGTGATGTCGCCGAAGCTCTTGCGGCCAACGATGATGACGCGCCGAGCGCCAAGGGCCTTGAGGCCTTGAAGCGTGTCGGGCAGGTAGTGCGCCTGCCAGTCAGACCACTTGCTCACCATCAGCACGACATCGGCCTGGCGAATGCGCGACTGCACGACGGGATTTTCGAATCGCCCTCCCCCGCGGATGCAGGCCGGCGCGTCGCTGGGCTTGACGTAGCGGGCAAAGTTCTCCTTGGAGATCAGCGCACCACATTGCGACGCGATGTGAAAGGTGGACACGCTCGCGCCGCGGAGGTAGCCGTTCTCCGCATAGGCGTTGACGAAGTCCTGGGCGAAGCTGTCGCCAACCAGGAAAATCTTTACTCGAGCGCCCGGCGCGAAAGGCACCAGGCGAAGCTTGTCGAAGCGGTCGCCGACATAGCGCCCCATACTTTGCGGATTGAAGGAGATCAGGTTGCGATCGTTTTGCGGGAAGCGCGAAAGATGGCCATGGTCCATCCGGCCAAACAGCCCCAGTGCGATCATCACCGCCGAGCCGAGGAGCGCCAGCGTAAAAATGCGCGCCCGCGTCACCCGGCCCCGGTCGCGGAACGGCCGCTCCACAAAGCGCCAGGACAGGTAGGCCAGCAAAAAGGTGGCCGCGATCAATCCCGCGATCAGCGCGATGCCCGGTTCACCGCCGATCTTGAGGCGCGCGAAGGCGAATAGCGGCTGGTGCCAGAGATAGGCGCTGTAGCTGACCAGACCAATCCCGACAAAGGGTGCGAACCCCAGCACCGCGCCGACCCAAGTCATGGGGGTAGCGAAGACGATGATGAGCGCTGCGCCCACCGTCGGCACCAGGAGGTAAACACTGGGGGTGGGCGTGTCGGGCGTGAAGGCGAAGACGGCGTACAGGATCAAGGCCAGGCCCAGCAGCGATCCGCCGTGGTGAAGGACCGGATGGTGCGCGTCGTCGCGATCGAATTTCCATACCGCGATCAGCGAGCCGACCAGCAGCTCCCATCCGCGCGTGGGTAACAGGAAGAAATTGGCGCCGACGTAATGCCGCCACATCCATTCCGACAGCAACAGGCTCAACGCGCCCAGCACTAGGAACGACAGCAGAAGCCAGCGCTTTCCCAGCCGCCACATCAACAGGACAAAGAGCGGAAACAGCACATAATACTGCTCCTCGATACCCAGGCTCCAGGTATGCAGCAGCGGCTTCAACGCGGCCGCGGCCCCGAAATAGCCGATCTCGCGCCAGAACACGATATTGGAGGAAAACAGACCGACGGCCGCGACGCTGTCGGAGAAATCCGACAACTGGTACGGCATCATCCAGGCCCAGGCGAACGGCAGGCAACAGGCCACTACCAGAAACAGCGCCGGCAGGATGCGCCGCGCCCGGCGCTCGTAAAACCGGACCAGCGAGAAGCGCGCCTGTCTACGCTCCTCCACTATGATGGAGGTGATCAGGTAGCCGCTGATGACGAAGAATACATCGACGCCGACATAACCGCCGCTGAACAGGGCGAATCCGGCGTGGAAAAAGATAACCGGCAAAACGGCCAGCGCGCGCAGGCCATCGATCTCGCGGCGGTATTGCATGACGCCTCTTGCCTTCAGATCCGCGACAGCACGTCCAGAATGCGTTGGCAGGCATTGCCGTCGCCATAAGGATTATGCGCCTTCGACATCGCGATATAGATCTGGGCATCGTCAAGCAGCTGCGAAACCTCCGCTACGATGCGATCGCGATGCGGGCCCACCAGCTTGACAGTGCCGGCACCTATCGCTTCTGGCCGCTCGGTGACATCCCGCATCACCAGCACCGGCTTGCCGAGGCTGGGCGCCTCTTCCTGGATGCCGCCGCTGTCGGTCAGCACAATGTGGCAATGTTTCAGCAGGAAGATGAACGGTTCGTAATCCAACGGCGCCAGTAGATGCACGTTACATACCCCGCCCAAGATCGCATTCACCGGCTGCTGCACATTGGGATTGAGGTGCACCGGATAGACGAAGTGCACATCGGGATGGCGCTTCGCCAGGTCTCGCAGGGCCTCGCAAATCTCGGTGAAGCCATGGCCGAAATTTTCACGCCGGTGGCCCGTGATCAAGACGAAGCGACTCTGCTGCCAGTCGAACGGCAGCAACCGCGACAGCTGCGTCACCAAGGCGGCGCGGCGTACCGCGTCCTTTTCGATGCGCGTCAGCATCCAGAACAACGCATCAATAACGGTATTGCCTGTGACGGTGATCGCCGCATCACTGACATTTTCCGCCAGCAGGTTGCGGCGATTGAGATCGGTGGGGGCAAAATGCCAGCGCGAAACTTTCGAAGAAACGTTGCGGTTGAACTCCTCCGGAAACGGAGCCTGCAGATCGTGGGTACGCAAGCCCGCCTCGACATGGCCGACATGCACACCCTGGTAGAAGCTAGCGATCGAAGCAGCGAGTGTCGTGGTGGTGTCGCCATGCACAAGCAGCGCATCCGGCCGGTGCTCGCGCAACACGCCGCGCATCCCCAACAGAACCCCCGCCGTGATATCAAATAAATCCTGGCCGGGCCTCATTAGGTTGAGGTCAATGTCGGGACGGATGTCGAACACCTGTAGCACCTGGTCCAGCATTTCCCGATGCTGGGCTGTCACGCACAGCACGGTTTCGAAGGCGTCAGGCCGGGCTGCCAACGCATGATACAGCGGCGCCATTTTGATCGCTTCCGGCCTTGTGCCGAACACCATCATGATCTTTCGGCGAGAGGTCATGGTGGAAGCCTGCTATGGGAAGATTTGGGTTGCATGGAAAAGCTGTACCGCGAGACGCGCTTGTACATGATTTTGGCTTGGTTTAAACAGAAAATCTTCACGTTCGCTGGGAGAGCGCAGCCAAAGCGCCGTCGAGAGACGTTCGATCCAAGACCGCACAGCGCACCTAATGAAGCTTCCTTTTCGTTCCTGACAATTTCCCTTCAAAGGGGCAATAGCCGATCACGCTGATGTCGCCGCCCGATATGTCAGGGCAGTTAAACGTTTCATAGTCACATCTTCCCGTCCAGCGAGCCCTTGCCTTCGACATGATGCAGATCGGGACAGGCTGTGGTGATGGCGCTTGCCAAGTCAGCCTTGCTCCATCGCCCAGCCTGGCGCATCGCATCGGTGCGGCAGAGGAAGGCCCTGTAAAGTCTTTCGATCTCGGCGGAAACCTTGGCGGCGGAGATCACGCCCATGTCGCGGAAACGCTCGAAGGTCACATTGTCGTCGCCGGAATAGAATTCCTCGAACGGCTTCTCGCCCGGCGTGTCGGAATTGAAGAAATAGCAAGGCCATTTGCCCTGCTCGATCAGTTCGCCGGCGCGGCCGCGCGCTTCTTCCTCGCTATTCACTTCCACCGGCTCGTAATTGTTGGCACGCAGGAAGCGCACCGCGATGTCGGAGAAGGTCAGCAGGTCGAGCCCCGCGTCCAGGTTGGGAAAGAAGATTTCGCGATGCGCGCCCAGCACCAGCGACGACAGGCACAGCATCCCCGATTCCGGCCCGGTGACAAAATAGCGGCGGATGTCGCGCGGCGCCGCGATCGGCTGGCGCGCCAACAGACGCTGACGGAAGCCATGCAGCAGGCTGCCATCGGAAAAGGCGACATTCGCGAAGCGCGCGGTGGAGACGGCGGTTTTCGTGCCTTCAGCTTCGCCGAAGATCACGTCCTCCATAATGCGCTTGGTGGCGCCCATCAGGTTGGCGGGGTTCTTGGCCTTGTCGGTGGAGACGGCGAAGTATTTCTTCGCGCCGCTGGCGATGGCCTGGCCCAGGGTCTTTCTGGTATCCAGGATGTTGGTCTTGACCATGCGCATCAGCGAGAATTCGTCCTTCTCCGAACGCACATGCTTCATGGCGGCGATATTCAGCACATAGTCATAGGGCTTCTGCGAGGCAACGAAGGCCTCGGTCTCAAGGCCGCCAAAATCCAGCGGCAGGAACCGGGTTTCACCCTCGATATAGCCTAGCGAGCTGCGTAGATCGCGCACGAGCTCCACCAAGTTGTTCTCGCTGATGTCGACGACATGCAGGGCGGCGGGGCGGCGGCGGAAGATCTGCGCCGTTACTTCCTTGCCGATCGATCCGGCGCCGCCGAACACCAGCACCCGGCTGCCGGCGATGGCTGCCGACAGGTCCTTCTCGTTGGCGGCGACATCATGGGAAAACAATTCCCGATCACGGCCGATTATCGCATTGATGTTCATGACTCAGCTTTCCTTGGCGGCAAAAATATCCAGCAGGTGCCAGCAGGTATAAGCGCGGCGGCAGGGACGCGCCGGGAAAATCGGCAGCCTGTCCTGTGTCTTCACAAGATTGTCACTATAAGGCATGCGTGACGCGGCGGCTGCCGCCCACCGCCAGCAGTTTCATGCCATGCTCCAGTCGAACGTCACCGCGGATTGCCCCTTCGTCAGCGCGACCGCCAGGCATCGGGTGGCAAAGCGCTGGCCGAATTCCGGTGCGTACTGCGCATCGCGGACGTTCCCTTGCCCTTGCGTCACGGTCGCTGTTGCGACCAAGGCATCACCGTCTAGAATGCGCCACACGGCGCCATCGGCATGCAACGCCAGGCCGGGGTGCAGGATGAAACGCGCCAGCGCCGGCGCACCGCCGCTGACATGGTCGCGGACCGTCAAGCTGCCCGGTGACAGCCGCCAGACGCGGCGATGGACAGGGCGGCCCGGCAACCGGCAATAACCGTCATGACTGCAATCCACTTCCAAGATATTGTTTTCACTATGTTTTTTCAGGTCGAAGGGATACGCCCGGCGCGCCACGCGAAACCCGCCCCACACTTCCGACGAATCCGCGCCCGCCACTTCCACCGTGCTGTGCCAGGCGGTGGCGCGTTCACGCTGACGCTCGGCATCGGCGCCATAGCGCGAGGTGCCGCCATTGACGATAACCCGGCGGCCGCGCAGCGACAGCTCGAACGACAGCGTGTCGGCATGGGCGTGGCCCGGTAGATAGTCGGGGCCCACCGGCGCTACATCCAGCAGCGCCACCGCCGCGTCATTTTCGAGGCGGATATAACCGCTGTCGGACCAATGCCGCAGGCGGTCAGAGCCGCACGGCGCGACGATCCCCAGCCGCGCGGCATAGTCCGCCAAGTCGTGTGGCGTCGGCGCGATGCCAAAGGCGGCGTCGTTGAACAGCGCTATCCCGCCATCGGGGTGGGTCAGCCCAGCCATAAAATCCAGCATGCGGATCGCGGTCTCCCGCCAGCCGTGCACGGTGGCGGCCGGCACCTGGCCAAAGGCCTGCGCCGCGTTGATCAGGTCCAGCACATCTTCCAGGAAGATGGCATGGTACATTGGGCTGCGCTCGAAATTGCCGCCATCGGACAGCACTTGTTCCGGCAGCTGCCGCGCGACGATGGCCAACCCCTTTGCCAACCAGGTCTTCGCTTCCGCACCTTCAAGGAACAAGCCCGCCAGCACCAGCGCCTTGGCATTGGCGAAGAGATGATTGCCCAGCAGGTGCCATTCTAGCCGCTGCATCAGCCAGCGCGCCTGCAAGGCCAGGCTGGCCTGCACTGTCGTCGGCATCAGGTTGCCGGCCAGCGCCCACTTCACCCAGTTCACGATCCGCAGCGAAGTGGGATAGGGCTCCCAGCCAGTGCCGGCGGTGGGCGGATTCTGCGCTATCCAGCGCGCCAGCAGATCGCGATGCCAGTCGCCGCGCTGCGCCGCGCCCTGCGCATTCAGGTCGTCGAAGTAATGCAGGTTATAGAGCCAGAGCTTCTCCTGCGCCGGATCGTTCCAGCCCGGCGCAGTGGCGTCGTGATTGAGGAACCGGAAACTATCCGGCCCTGTCATCGAAGCCTGGCGCGCCGGGGGCGTGACCCAATCGCCCGTGCGCGCCCGCGATGCCAACGCCGCCGCGCGGCTATCCAGCGATGGCCGTAGCAGGCGCATGCGCAACCGTCCTGTCACCTGCCCCAGCTTCAGATGGCGCAGGGTATGCCAGTAACGTGCCGCCGTGGCAGGCGTCACCGCGCCGCCTCGGCCGCTCGGATGCAGACCCGCGCCACTTCCGTGATCTCCTCAAACGGAATCGGCGCCGCGCCGCCCTTGACGACGGCATCGACAAAGGCCTGGGCGCAGGCCTTCTGGCCCTTGTCCTGCTTCCACAGATTCATCTTGGAGAAACCCGGCCAGGCAAAACCGGCCAGCTTGCGGAAATTGTCCAGCCGCAGCACTCGGCCGGCGGCGAAGACTTCCAGCCGTTCCTTGGGGAAGGCTTTCGAACCATTGGCGAAGTAATGTACCGTGCCCAATGAGCCGTCGGCGAACTTCAGGGTGATGGTGACGGTATCGGCCTTGGGCGATTCCATTTTCTGCAAATCGAAACTTTCGATGGGCGCGCCGGCCAGGAAGCGCAGCAGGTCGATGAAATGGCAGGCCTCGCCGATAATGCGGCCGCCGCCGACCTCTATGTCCTGGGTCCAGTGATCGGCGGGAATCGCTCCAGCATTGACTATCATCACGAACGCCTTGGGACCGGTGACTGCGGTCAGCAGCGTCTTGATCTTCTGCACCTGGGGCGCGAAGCGGCGGTTGAAGCCTACCATCACCAGCTTGCCGGCCTTAGTGCGTGCGGCTTCGATTTCGGCCAGCTCGGATTCGGTCAGGCACAGCGGCTTTTCCACAAAGACATGCTTGCCGGCGGCCAACGCCTGGCAGACGAAGCGCGCGTGGCTGTCATGACGGGTGGCGACCACCACGGCATTGACCTCCCCATCGGCCATGACGCTGTCGCTGTCGGTGGTGGTGGTTTCGAAACCGAACTTGCGCCCGGCATGCAAACCGGTGACGCCGGCGCCCGAGGCCACCACCTTAAGCCGCGCCGCCGTCGCCTTCAGCGCCGGGATCAGCACGGCCGTGGCATAATTGCCCGAGCCGATGAAACCCAGTACCGCGCCATTGGCTGCGGCGGGCGGGTTCAGTACGACAGTAGACCGGCGCAAGGCCGCGTCCGGCACCTGCTCGGCTTTGGGATATTCCAGCAGGATGCCCAACGAAGGCGCGCCGCCGCTGAGGAGCTCATAAGCCTCGCCGGCCTTGTCGACCGCGT
>CALDFO010000061.1 GCA_937942205.1 uncultured Alphaproteobacteria bacterium | reverse complement strand
GCCGCCAGGGCCTGGCGGAGCCTCGGAGCTGCCGATGTCGAACCCCCAGCATGAACCGACCATGGAGGAAATCCTCGCCTCCATCCGCAAGATCATCTCGGAGGACGCGCCTGAAGGCGGCGCCCCCGCCGCCGAGGCCGCTGTGGCCGAGCCGGCGCCCGCGCCGGTCCAGGCCCCCGTCCAGGAGACCATCCAGGACGATGTGCTGGAACTGACTCAGGAGGTCGTGGAAACGCCCGCGCCGCCGCCCGAGCCTGTTCCCGCGCCCGCCGAAGATCTGGTGTTCGAAACGGTGGCGCCCGTGGCGGCCCCGGCCAGCGACATCTTTTCCGATCATACCCGCAAGTCCATCGAGGATGCCTTTGACAGCATCCCGGACGAGCCGGAGCCCGCGCCCGCCCCGGCGCGCCCCGCCGCGCCCATCGCCCCGGTGGACGGCTCCAGTGTGGAAACCGTGTTCGAGCGCGCCGTGCGCGAGAGCTTCGAGCCGGTGCTGAACAAGTATCTGTCGGACAATTCCGCCGCCGTGATCGAGCGCATGAAGCCGCTGATCCGCGAATGGATGGACGAGCATTTCCCGCCGCTGCTGGAAGGCGCGGTACGGGCGGAAGTGGAACGGGTGGTCAAGGCGCGCGGCGCCAAGCGCTGATTTCCGTGCCCCGTAAAAGGCGGGCTTGACCCGCGCCTGAAAAAGCCGGAAAGCCCTCTCGGACTTTCTGGCTTTTTTCCCATGCTCGACAAGACTTTCAGCCCGCAGGACGTGGAAAAGCGCATCAGCGCCCAATGGGAGGCGTCGGGCGCCTTCCGCGCCGGCAACCGGCCCCAGGCGGAAGCCTTCTCCATCGTCATTCCCCCGCCCAACGTCACCGGGCGGCTGCATATCGGCCACGCCCTCAACAACACCCTGCAGGACATCCTGGCGCGCTTCGAGCGGATGCGCGGCAAGGATGTGCTGTGGCAGCCGGGCACCGACCATGCGGGCATCGCCACCCAGTTGATCGTGGAGCGCCAGCTGGCCGAGCGGCAGATGAGCCGCGCCGGGCTGGGCCGCGAGAAATTCCTGGACGAAGTCTGGAAGTGGAAGGCCGAGTCCGGCGGCGCCATCGTCGAGCAGCTGCACCGGCTGGGCGCGTCGGCCGACTGGAGCCGCGAACGCTTCACCATGGACGAGGGGCTGTCGCGCGCCGTCACCAAGGTGTTCGTCGAACTCCACAAGCAGGGGCTGATCTACAAGGACAAGCGGCTGGTCAACTGGGATCCGCGCCTGCAGACGGCGGTGTCCGACCTGGAAGTCGAAAGCATCGAGGTCAAGGGCCATCTCTGGCACATCAAATATCCCATCGAGGACACCGGCGAATTCATCACCGTGGCCACCACCCGGCCCGAAACCATGCTGGGCGACACGGCGGTGGCGGTGCATCCCGAGGATGCGCGCTATACCCATCTGGTCGGCAGGATGGCGGTGCTGCCGCTGACCGGCCGCCTGATCCCGATCGTCGCCGACAGCTATTCGGATCCCGAAAAGGGCACCGGCGCGGTCAAGATCACGCCGGGCCACGACTTCAACGATTTCGAGGTCGGCAAGCGCCACAACCTGCCGCTGATCAACCTGATCAACCGCGACGGCACGCTGAACGACGAAGTGCCCGCGCCCTATCGCGGCCTCAGCCGCGAGGCCGCCCGCAGGAAGATCGTCGCCGACCTGGAAGCGATGGACCTGGTCGAGAAGATCGAGCCCATCACCCATGCCGTGCCGCATGACGAAAAGACCAAGACGGTGGTGCTGGAGCCGTTCCTGACCGAACAGTGGTACCTGAACGTGCAGCCGCTGGCCGACAAGGCCATCGCGGCGGTGGAAAAGGGCGAGACCAAATTCGTTCCGGAGAACTGGGCCAACGTCTATTTCGGCTGGCTGAAGAACATCCGGCCCTGGTGCATTTCCCGCCAGCTCTGGTGGGGCCATCAGATTCCGGTCTGGTACGACGCGGACGGCAACATCTATTGCGCCGAAACCGAGGACGAGGCCGTGAAGCAGGCGGGCGGTAAGCCGCTGACCCGCGACGCCGATGTGCTGGACACCTGGTTCTCCTCGGCGCTGTGGCCTTTCTCGACCATGGGCTGGCCCGACGACACCATTGAGCTGAAGCGCTTCTATCCCACCAGCGTGCTGGTGACGGGCTTCGACATCATCTTCTTCTGGGTCGCCCGCATGATGATGATGGGCATCCATTTCCTGGGCGAGGTGCCGTTCCGCACCGTGTTCATCCACAACCGCGTCCTGGACGAGCAGGGCGCCAAGATGTCCAAGACCAAGGGCAATGTGGTGGACCCGATCACCCTGATCGACGAATTCGGCACCGACGCCCTGCGCTTCACCCTGGCGCTGGCGGCGGGCCAGAGCCGCGACATGCGCATCGGCCCGACCCGGGTGGAGACCAACCGCAATTTCGGCACCAAGCTGTGGAACGCCGCCCGCTTCTGCGAGATGAACGCTTGCGTCGCCGTGCCCGGTTTCGATCCGGCGGGCGTCAACCAGGTCGTCAACCGCTGGATCGTGGCCGAAACCGCCCGGGCCGCGACGGAATTGACCGAGGCGCTGGAAAAGCTGCGCTTCAACGAGGCCGCCGCCACCGCCTATCACTTCGTCTATGACGTCTTCTGCGACTGGTATCTGGAATTCGCCAAGCCCTTGTTCAATTCGACCGAGGAATCTTCCAAAGCCGAAACCCGCGCCACCGCCGCCTGGGCGCGCGACCAGATCCTCAAGCTGCTGCATCCCTTCATGCCCTTCATCACCGAGGAGCTGTGGGCGCGCACGGCGCAAACCCCGCGGGACACGCTGCTGCTGGTGGCGGACTGGCCCGTTCTGGCGCCGCCGCCGGGCGCGGCGGCCGCCAGCGCCGAGATGCAGTGGGTGATCGACCTGATCAAGGGCGTGCGCTCGGTGCGCTCGGAGATGAACGTTCCGGCGGGTGCGAAGATTCCGCTGGTGCTGACCGGCGCTTCGGCGGACAGCGCGGCGCGGCTGGCCCGCCATCTGGATGTGATCGCCACCTTGGCGCGGCTGTCCAGCGC
>CALDFO010000060.1 GCA_937942205.1 uncultured Alphaproteobacteria bacterium | reverse complement strand
CCACCGGCATGTTCGAGATCATGCTGTTCCCCGAAGTGCTGGCGGCGGCGCGGCCGCTGCTGGAAGCGGGCAAGTCCATGCTGATCAATTGCAGCGTCGAATGGGACGGCGACGAGATGAAGCTGCGCGCCGCTTCCATCCTCGATCTGGATCAGGCGGCGGCGCAGGCGGGCGAGGGCATGGTGGTGCGCCTGTCCGACATCGCTTCGCTGGGCGCGATCCAGGCCGAGATGGGCCAGGCGGGCAAGGGGCTGGTGCATCTGGTGGTGCCGGGCGCGGCGGGCGAAGAGGTGGAAATCGCCCTGGCCAAGCGCGTGGCGGTGACGGCCACGCTGCGCAACCGGGTGGCGGCCTTGCCGGGTGTGGCAAGCGTCGAAGCGGTCTAGCGCGGTTCTTTTGCGTCGTGCGTGCGTCACGCCACAAAATTCCTCGCGCGGAAGTTCACAGCTTCCGGATCGCGCCTTCCAGCCGTTCCAGCGCCTGTTCCATGCGTGCCGCATCCTGCGCGAAGCAGATGCGCAGATAGCTGTCGTCGCGGGGATCGCCCAGGCTGAAGGCCCAGCCCGGCGCGATGCCCACCTTGTCCTGCGTCACCATGCGCTGACAGAATCCAAGGCTGTCCTTCAGGCCGTCCACCTGCAGGAAGCCATAGAAGGCGCCGTCCGGCTTCAGCCAGCGCACCCGGTTCTGACGGCGGATCCAGTTGTCCACCACCGCCAGGCCCGCGCGGCAGCGGTCCAGCACGTCGCCGCGAAAGGCATCGCCCTGCGGCGACAGCGCCGCCATCGCCCCATACTGGACGAAATGCGTGCTGCCGGTGTTGTTGCACTGGGCCATCGCGGCGGCCGCGCTCTCCACGCTTTTGGGATGCACCAGCCAGCCGATGCGCCAGCCCGTCATCGCCCAGGGTTTGGAGAAGGAATTGACGGCGAATACCGCGTCCTGTTCGTCGGCGATGGTCAGGAAGGAGGGGGCGTGCGCCGCCCCGTCATAGATCAGCGTGCCATACACCTCGTCGGCCAGGATGGCGATGCCGCGCGCGCGGCAGAAGTCCAGGATCAGCCGCTGTTCCTCCGCCGTCATCATCCAGCCGGTGGGGTTGCCGGGCGAGGCCAGGAACATCGCCTTGGTCCGTCCGTCGCAGGCGTCGAACAGCTTGTCGAGATCGAGCCGCCAGCGGCCCGCCGCCCAGTCCTCGTCCAGCCGCACCAGGCGCGGTTCCGCGCCCACCACCCTGGCGGCCTGGAAGATGTTGGGCCAGATCGGCGAGACGATGACGATATTGTCGCCGGTCTCGCACACCATCTGCAGCGCGCTGACCACCGCCAGCATGGCGGCGCCGGGCACGGTGATGCGCTCCAGCG
>CALDFO010000059.1 GCA_937942205.1 uncultured Alphaproteobacteria bacterium | reverse complement strand
CGAGATCGTGGTCTATACCCCCGACAATGCGGGCCTGTTCTCGCAGTTCGCGGGCGCCATCGCCCTGGCGGGCGGCTCGATCGTCGACGCTAAGGCCTTCACCACCTCGGACGGTTTCGCGCTGGACGTCTTTTCGGTGCAGGACGCCGAGGGCGGGGCCTTTGACGACACCGAGCGGCTGGCCCGGCTGCGCCAGTCCATCGAGCGGACGCTGCGCGGCGACGTCTGGCCGCACCGCGAACTGGCCCGCAAGGCGCAACGGAGCCGGGCCAGCGCCTTTTCCATCAAGCCCAGCATCCATTTCGACAATGAGGCGTCGCGCATCGCCACCGTGATCGAGGTGGAATGCCTGGACCGGCCCGGCCTGCTCTATGACATCACCCACGCCATTTTCGAGGCGGGCCTGTCCATCTCCACCGCCATGGTGACGACCTATGGCGAACGGGCGGTGGACGTCTTCTATGTCCGCGACGGCTTCGGCCACAAGATCCTGCATCCGGCCCGGCTGGACGCGGTGGAGCGGCGGCTGAAACAGGCTTTGGCCCGGCCCGCCGGAGCCCTTGATGCCGGGGCGGCCGCCAAGGCATAACCTCGCCCATGACCGAAAAACACACGCCGCTGGTCCTGTCGGGGATGCAGCCCACCAATACGCTGCATCTGGGCAACTATCTGGGCGCGCTCAAGAACTGGGTGCGGATGCAGGAACAGATGCCCTGCCTGTTCTGCGTGGTGGACATGCACGCCATCACCGCCGATGCCGGTTACGGCAAGCCGGACGAACTGGCCCAGGCCACGCGCGAGGTGACGGCCGCCTATATCGCGGCGGGCGTGGACCCCCGGCGCACCCCCATCTTCAACCAGGGCCAGGTGCCCGAGCATGGCGAGCTGGCCTGGGTCTTCAACTGCGTGGCGCGGCTGGGCTGGCTGGACCGCATGACCCAGTTCAAGGAGAAGTCGGGCAAGCACAAGGAACGGGCCAGCGTCGGCCTCTATACCTATCCGGTGCTGATGGCCGCCGACATCCTGGTCTATCGCGCCACCCATGTCCCGGTGGGCGAGGATCAGAAGCAGCATCTGGAGCTGGCGCGCGACATCGCTGCCAAGTTCAACAACGACTATGGCGTGCCGGATTTCTTCCCCCAGCCCGAGCCGGTGATCACCGGCGCGGCGACGCGGGTGATGAGCCTGCGCGACGGCACCAAGAAGATGTCCAAGTCGGACGAAAGCGACGCCAGCCGCATCAATCTCACCGATGATGCCGACGCCATCGTGAACAAGATACGGCGGGCCAAGACCGATCCGCTGCCGCTGCCCGCCTCGGCGGAAGAGCTCAAGGACCGGCCCGAGGCCGAGAATCTGCTGAATATCTATGCCGCGCTGGCGGACCTGGAACGCGACGCGGTGATCGCCCAGTTCGCGGGCCAGCAGTTTTCCGGCTTCAAGAACGCCCTGGCCGATCTCACCGTGTCGCGGCTGGAGCCGATCGCCGGGGAGATGCGCCGCCTGCTGGCCGACCCGGCGGAGATCGACCGCATCCTCAAATCCGGCGCGCAAAGCGCCCGCGCCATCGCCACCCCGGTGATGGACGCGGTCAAGCGCCGCGTCGGCTTTATCGCCTGATCGCCTTGCCCATGCGCGATGGCGCATGAGCAAGGCGTGGCGGTTCTTTTCCGTCCGCTGTTACTTGGCGGCGGCCACGGCGTCGGCCGTGTCCTGCGCTGCCTTCTGGGCGGCGGCCAGATCGGTGGTGGCCAGGCCCGGTTTCGCCTTGGCGAGGGCGGCTTCCAGCTTGGCCTTCTGGGCCGCGTCGGTGGTTTCGGGGATCGCGCCGCTGCCCGCCTTGGCGCAGGGATTGCCGGCGGCGGCGTCAAAGCCCGGTCCCGCCGGGCCGACCAAGCAGTTCACGGCATGATGCAGGTGCATCTGCACCGCCTTGATGTCGGTCTGCTTGGCGGCCATGCCGGCATGGGTCTGGGCGACGGAGAGCTGGGCGGCGACATCGGCGAAGGCGGGCGACGCGATCAGCGCCGCCGCGGCGGTGAGCAGGACGATCTTTTTCATGGAGATTTCCTTCTGACAGGATCCGGTTGACTGAAAGTATCTGGTTGAAAGTATCTGGCTGAAATGTTCGGGCGCGCGGATCGCATGGCTGTCGCCATCGGTTCCGCGCGTCCGAAGCTTACTCCAATGACGGGGACTGACCAGTCCTAGAAGCTGGCCAGTCCTAGAAGCTGGCCAGGTTGCGCCGCAACTGGGTGGCCGCCGGACCGGCCGCGCCGATGGCGTTGGCGTCCTTGTCCTGCTTGATGACCGAGCCGTTGAAGGTCAGGCCGCCATAGGCGCCGGTGCCCGAGGCCCAGACCACGATGTCGCCGCCATGGGCGGTGGTGGCCCCTTCGGCCGCCGAGGACAGGGTCACCACGGTCAGGCCCGCGCCCGCGCCCAGCTTGACCTCGCCCTTTTCGATCCCGCGCAGGGCGCGTTCGCTGTTGATGATGAAGACCAACTCGGCTTTCTCCAGGCCGATCTGCAGGCCGAAGCTGGCTGACGCCATGTCATAGAAGCGTGGATTGCTCCAGCCGCCCTTGGTGCGATGCAGCAATACACCCGCCCCGCCTTCGGCGCCGAAGATGAAGCCGCCCTTGACCAGATGCGGCACGATGTAGATGGCGCGGGCGTCGCGCAGCATGTTGCGGGCCGCCCCGAACGCCGGATCGCTGCGCAGATGGTTCACGGTGCGGTTGGCGTCGCGCAGCAGGGCGTCATTGCCGGCCGCGTCCGCCCAGGCGGAGGAGGACAGCGCGGGCAGGGCGAGGGCGGCGGCGGCGAAGGCCGCGGCCGACGCCAGTTTGGCGAGTTGCTTCAGCATGTTGAAAATCCTTCCGGGGAAATATGTGCAGGTGAAACGCGGGCCCGGGCGGGAAAGTTCCCGCCGCCCTTTGCCTGCCGCCCCTGACCGCCGGAAGGAGAGGTCAGGCCGCCGTGACGTCGATGACGACCGGCTTCTTGATGTGCGAATATTCCTCCTTCAGCCGCTCGCCGAAGCTGCTGGAGAAGTCCTGGAAGATGGTGGCCAGTTCGTCGCCGTCGATGGTCTGGCGCGAGCCGAGGGGGAACCGGTAGCGCCAGAAGCTGACGATATGCGAGATGGCCCCCAGCTTCTCGCCCAGTTCCAGGAACATGTAAGGCGCCGACAGCAGGAAGTCGCGGAAGGTCTTGGGCGACTGGTTCTGCACCAGGTCCAGGAACGAGGCGTCATAGACCGACAGGGCCTTGGTCACATGGTTGCCGTTGTCGCGCACCAACTCGATGATGTTGCGGCGCGCGGCGCCCAGAAAGACTTTCTGCTCTGTCATCAGGCTGCCATGGGGCTGGATGGAGTTGATCTCGCGCAGCACGCCCATCACGTCGGGCCAGAACTTGCCCATCGACCATTTGTAATAGAGGAAGCCGCGCCAGCTGAACACGCCTTCGCGGAAGTCGTTGCCGGTCAGGCCCAGCGTCATCCGCAGCGGCTCCAGCTTTTCGTCGATCTCGTTGGACAGCATCGCCGACACCAGCCGGTTGCTGGAATCCTCGCCGCCGCCGCCCGCCAGGATGACGAGCTTGGACAGTTCCTCGCTGACGAACTGGTGCATCCGCTCCTGGTCGCCCTGGGAGATCGAGAAATAGCTGGGCGCGACTTCGATCTTGTTGTTGCGCAGATGTTCGCGCAGCAGGAACGGATCGAGCGAGGGAACCGCATGGAGCAGGCGCAGCACCGACAGGTCGCGCTCCAGCGTCTCGGTATTGTAGTGGCCGAGCTGGCGCAGGGATTCGGCATAGCCGCGCTGCTCCACGAACAGGGCGCGGCCGCCCGCGCGCAGGTCGGTGGGATCGAACGGCGCCACAATCTTGGTGGTCACCGCGCGGGGCGAGGCGAACAGATAGCTTTCATCGGTGCGGGTGCGGTGCTTGATCAGGAACGCCTTGTTGATCACCGGCGACAGGAACAGCGGCTTCTGCAGGTGTTCGGGGTTGTCCACATTGTCCTGGGCGATGCGGAACAGGTTCAGGACCCGGCTGGTCGAGGCGCCGCCCAAGGCGTTGAGGAAACGAATGGAACGGTCATTGGCCACGTCGAAATCCATATGCTGGTGAGAAATATGACGGTCAGGATGGAATGTTTCCCCCTAAGGATTGCTTTATGCGGCGCGCGGCAATCACCGGTTTTGGGCGGGGCCCGAAACAGGGTTAACCAAACCGCGCGGCTGCGGTAACCATGGAAATGAACATGGCGCTGGCATTCGACCGTTCCCTGCAGGCTGTCTATGGCGTGGCGACGCCCCTGTCGCCGCGCGTGGCCCGGCTGCTGGCCCCCAATCCGGGGCCCTACACCTTCCGGGGAACCGGCGTGCATCTGGTGGGAGCCGGTGACAGCGTGGCGGTGATCGATCCGGGGCCGGCTCTTCCCGACCATCTGGAAGCGCTCAAGCGCGCCATTGGCGCGCGGCGCGTCAGCCATATCCTGGTCACCCATACCCATCGCGACCATTCCCCGGCGGCGGCGGCGCTGAAGGCGTGGAGCGGGGCGCCGACCTATGGCGCCGGACCGCATGGTCCCGATGGCGGCGCGGTGGAGGAAGGGGCCGACCGCGCCTTCGCGCCGGATGTGACGCTGCGGGACGGCGATATCCTGACCGGCGAGGGTTTCACCCTGGACTGCGTGTTCACGCCCGGCCACACCGCCAACCATATGTGTTTCGCCCTGCGCCAGGAGCGGGCGCTGTTCTGCGGCGACCATGTGATGGGCTGGTCCACCAGCGTGATCGCGCCGCCCGACGGTCATATGGGTGATTATCTCGCCAGCCTGGAACGGTTGCGCGCGCGCGACGACGTCATCTTCTATCCCGCCCACGGCTCTCCGATCACCGATCCGCAAGCCTGGCTGGATGCCTTGCTGGCGCACCGGCGGCGGCGCCAGGCCCAGGTGGCGGCGGCGCTGGCGGCGGGCCTGACCACGGCCGATGCGATCGCCGCCCGCCTGTATCCGGACCTGGACCCGACACTGCGCGGCGCGGCGGCGGCGCAGGTGCAGGCGCATCTGGAGTATTTGGTGGCGGTCAGATCCGCTTCATGAAGGCTTCGAGCAGGCTCAGATTCGCGCCATGGTCGTATTCCACGGTGCGGCTGGCGGCGCGGATATCGGGGCGCGCACCGATGGCACCGGCGGCGCGGGCCCGCACCACGATGTCGGAAATCTCGCCGAACCAGAAGCTGCGGGCGGTGGCCTCGATGCGGCCTTCGGCCTCGCTATAGTCCACGATGGTCCAGCCCAGCGCCTTCACCGTTTCGAAGCAGCGCCAGAACAGGGTCTTCACCGGATCGGGACTGCCCGGCATCAGCTTGGCGCGCGGCTGGGTCACGCCGTAATATTCATGCAGGGCATAGGCGACGGTCATCTCCTCGCCGCGGAAGCGGATCAGGCGCTGGCCGTCGAAACCGGCCTGGTCGCGGCCCGGCGGGCGTTCCTTCAGCAGCGCCACGAAATGCGGCGCATCGTCGGGATTGCTGCTGGCGTCGTGGATGGGCGGGCTGGTCAGGCCAGCCCAGGCGTAGCTGAGCGGCGGATAGAGGAAAACCAGTGAACCCAGCAGCGCGATCATGCCCATGCGCTTGCCCTCGCCGGCATTGCGGACGAAGGCCTGGCGGAACCAGACCAGCGCCGCCAGCAGCGCCACCAGCCCCAGCAGTGTGGCCGGGATCATCAGGGCATGGCCGGTGGGGGCGAAAGCGAAATAACCCAGGCGCACGCCCGCGATGGCCCCGGCCGCGATCAGGACGGCCAGAACCAGGGCGGCGAAGGCCGTCCGCGCGGCAAGCAGTTGGAGACGCATGGGAAAGCAAATCCGGACTATTTTGTCCAACCTAGTTTCGGGTTCCGCCGGAGGCAAGGACGCCATGCGCGTAGCCCCTCTCGCCAATCCGGGTGAAGCGGGTAAAGTCCGGCAAAATCATCGGGTAGGAAGATATGTCCCTGAGCAATGTCAAGGCGCGCGACATGGCGAGCCTGCTGCATCCCTTCACCAACCTGACGCGGCTGCGCGAAACCGGCCCCACCGTGATCGCGGGCGGCCGGGGCGTCTTTGTCCATGACGCCGACGGCAAGGACTATCTGGAGGCGATGAGCGGGCTGTGGTGCACGGCGCTGGGCTGGGGCGAGGAGGAACTGGCCGAAACCGCGGCGGCGCAGATGCGGACGCTGTCTTTCGGCCATATCTTCGGCGGCAAGAGCCATGAGCCGGGCATCGCCCTGGCCGAGAAGCTGAAGGAAATCGCGCCCATGCCGGTGGGCAAGGTGTTCTTCGCCAACTCCGGCTCGGAAGCCAACGACTCCCAGATCAAGTTCATGTGGTATGCCGCCAATGCGCGCGGCGAAAAGACCCGCAAGAAGATCATCGCCCGCGACCGGGCCTATCATGGCGTCACCCTGGCCAGCGCCTCGCTGACCGGGCTGGATGCCTTCCACAAGAGTTTCGACCTGCCGTTCGACTTCACCGTGCGGGTGGAATGCCCGCATTACTGGAAGAATGCGCGGGACGGTGAAAGCGAGGAGCAGTATTCGGCGCGCCTGGCCGCCGACCTGGAGACGACCATCCTGCGCGAGGGGCCCGACACCATCGCCGCCATGTTCGTGGAGGCGGTGATGGGCGCGGGCGGGGCGATGCCGCCGCCGCGCGGCTATTTCGAGGCGATCACCCCGGTGCTGGCCAAATACGACATCAAGCTGGTGGACGACGAGGTGATCTGCGGCTTCGGCCGGACCGGCAACGCCTTCGGCTGTCAGACCATGAACTACCGGCCCGACAGCATGTCCATCGCCAAGGCGCTGTCCTCGGCCTATGTGCCGATCAGCGCCGTGCTGCTGTCGCCGGAACTGGTGGAGATCATCGAGGAAGAAGCCACCCGCATCGGCGGGCTGTGGCATGCCTTCACCTATTCGGCGCATCCGGTGGCGGCGGCGGGGGCGCTCAAGACGCTGGAGATCTACGAGCGGCGCGACGTGTTCGGCCATGTCCGCAAGGTGGCCCCCGTGTTCAACGCCCGGCTCAAGGCGCTGGCCGATCATCCCCTGGCGGGCGAGGCGAACGGCGTCGGCCTGATCGGCGCCATCGAGATGGTGGCCGACAAGACCGCGAAGCGCAATTTCGAGCCGTCCCGGCAGGTGGGCGCGATGTGTGGCCAGTTCTGCCAGGACGAGGGCCTGATCGTGCGGCCGCTGATCAACGACCGCATCGCGCTG
>CALDFO010000058.1 GCA_937942205.1 uncultured Alphaproteobacteria bacterium | reverse complement strand
CCCGTCCTGGCGCTTCCGGCTGATCCGCCAGTTGTGGCCGCGCTTTTAGCGGGTGATGACTTCCACCTCGCCGGCGGTGGCGATCAGAAGCGTGGTGGCGATGCCGATGAACAAGCCATGCTCGACCACGCCGGGCACCGCCGAAATCGCCGCCGCCAGCCTGGGCGCGTTCTGGATCGCGCCGAAGGCGCAGTCATAGATCACATTGCCGCTGTCGGTGCGGAACACCGCGCCGTCGCGCTGGCGCAGGGTCATGGGCACATCGGCATAACCGGCCTCCGCGAAGGCCGCGGCCAGGCGCGCGGCGATGGATTTGTGGCCGAACTCCACCACCTCCACCGGCAGGGGATACTTGCCCAGGCGCGGCACCAGCTTGGTTTCGTCGGCGATGACGATCATCCGTTTGGAAGCCGCCGCCACGATCTTTTCCCGCAACAACATGCCGCCGCCGCCCTTGATCAGATCCAGGTTGCGGTCGGCCTCGTCGGCGCCGTCGATGGTCAGGTCCAGCGGCGCCAGATCGTCCAGCGGCGCCAGGGTCAGCCCCAGCTTGCGGGCCAGGGCGGCGGTCTTTTCGCTGGTGGGCGCGCAGAGCAATTTCATGCCGCCGCGCACGCGCGGGGCCAGCAACTCCACGAAAATCTCGGCGGTGGAACCGGAGCCCAGCCCCAGCTTCATGCCGTCCTGCACATATTCAAGGGCCTTGGCGGCCACGGCTTTTTTCAGGGCGTTCTGGTCGGTCATGACGAATTGTCTCCAGGCCCGCGTGTATAGCCGCATTGGGGGAAAAAGCGTAGAGTTCCGGCGGGTGAAACACGGCCGGGGGGCATCATGCTGACGACCCAGGACAGGATTCTGATCGAGCAGCGGGTCGCCAACGATAAGCCCAGCATGGGAACAGCCTATCTGCTGGGCATATTCCTGGGCGTGGTCGGGGCGCACCGCTTCTATCTGGACCGCCGGGGCTCGGGCATCGCCATGCTGATCCTCAGCCTCACCATCATCGGCCTGATCGTCACCATCCCCTGGCACATCGTGGACTGGTTCCTGATCGCGGGCTGGGTGCGCGAAAAAACCGAGGCGCTGCGCCGCGACTACACCATGCAGGCGCTGGCGGGGGCGGGAAGCGCCGTGGGCGCGGGCGTCTGAGTGCCGCGAGCTGTGAGGAATGATGGGGCGAAGGCCAACGGAACGATCCGGTGGATCGTTCCGAATGACGAACGAGCGGCCGGGCAGAGAAAAAAGAAAGTTGGATTCCCGCTTTCGCGGGGTGAAGGCCGACCGGCGAAGCCGGGCAAATCGGTCC
>CALDFO010000057.1 GCA_937942205.1 uncultured Alphaproteobacteria bacterium | reverse complement strand
TTCTGCGCCCGCCCCGGCTGTGCTAGCTTGCCACCATGATCAAGCTTCATTTCACCGCCTCGCCCGAGGCCACGGACGCGCTCGCCGAAATGCGGGCGCGCCATGACGATGCCGGGCCCGACGCGGCCGACATCGTGGTCGCCCTGGGCGGCGACGGCTTCATGCTCCAGACGCTCCACGCCTTCACGGGAAAGAACAAGCCGATCTACGGCATGAATCTGGGCTCGGTCGGCTTTCTGATGAACGAATACCGCGCGGACGATCTGCTGGAGCGCCTGGGCGCGGCCGAGGAGGCGGTGATCCATCCCCTGCGGATGCAGGCCCATACCCCCTCCGGGGTGATCGAGGCCCGCGCCTTCAACGAGGTGTCGCTGCTGCGCGAAACCCGCCAGGCCGCCAAGATCCGCATCAGCGTGGACGGCAAGCCGCGGATCTGCGAACTGATCTGCGACGGGGTGCTGGTGTCGACCCCGGCCGGATCCACCGCCTACAATCTGTCCGCACACGGACCGATCCTGCCGATCGACGCCGCGCTTCTGGCGCTGACCCCCATCTCGGCCTTCCGCCCGCGCCGCTGGCGCGGCGCCCTGCTGTCGCACCGGGCGAAAGTGCGGTTCGAGATGCTGGAAGTGGCCAAGCGTCCGGTCAGCGCCGTGGCCGACGATTTCGAGGTGCGCGACGTGACCGCCGTGGATGTGGCCCAGGACCGTTCCGTGTCCATGACCATGCTGTACGATGCCGGACACAACTTGGACGAACGCATCCTGTCGGAACAGTTTTCCTGCTGAGCGTCCCGCCCGCCGGACGCTGTGCCGCGTCCCCTGCCCCTTCACGAATGCTTAAATCCCATTAAGGTAGTTTTCGGCAGGCGCGGCCCATTCCGGGACGCGGAGCGGGCGCATGAGCGGGTATCGGTTCGACAGGCTGAAAGTGCTTGTGGTGGACGACAATGTCCATATGCGCAAGCTCGTCATCACCATCCTGCACGCCTTCGGCGTGATGCAGGTCCTGGAAGCCGACAGCGGCACCCGCGCCTGGACGGTGTTGCGCGAATCCAATCCCGACATCGTGGTGCTGGACTGGGTGATGGACGGCATGTCCGGCCTGGACCTGGTGCAGATGATCCGCACCAACCCCCAGTCGCCCAACCCCTTCACGCCGGTGATCATGCTGTCGGGCCATACCAGCGCCGACCATGTGCAGCAGGCGCGTGACGCCGGAATCAACGAGTTCATCGCCAAGCCGGTGTCGGTCAAGACCATGATGGCGCGGCTGGTGGCGGTGATCGAGCATCCCCGGCCCTTTGTCCGCACCGCCAACTATTTCGGGCCGTGCCGCCGCCGCCGCGGCGCGGAGGAATATCGCGGTCCGGAACGCCGCGCCGACGCCAAACAGGCCGCGGAGTAAGCCATGAAACGTCAGCAGCCCATCGAACTCTTCATGCCTCCCAACATGCTCAAGGCCAAGGCTGGCGGCGGTCTGGGCGGATTGGACATGGCCGCCATGAAGCGCGCCGAGGCGGCGATGGACACGTTGAAAACCGAATTCGACGATTGGATGGCGCAGGATGTGGCGCGGCTGGCCGAGGCGCGCAAGCGCCATGCCGCCACGCCCGACGCCGGCACGCGCGCGGCGCTGATGCGCGTCGCCCATGACATCAAGGGCCAGGCCACGACCTATGATTTCCCGCTGATCGCCCGCGTCGCCGGTTCGCTGGCCCTGCTGGCGGGCGAACTGCCGCAGGATACCGCCGTCTCCGCCGCCCTGGTGGACGCGCATGTGAACGCCATCCAGGTGATCCACCGTCAGAATCTGCGGTCCGCCAACGACAAGACCGCGCTGCAGCTGTGCGCCGAACTGGATGCGCGGGTGAAGGAAGCCCTGGCCAAGGCGCCAAGCAAAGCATCAGGCTAGGACGCCGCGTCCTTCTTGGCTTCGGCGAACAGGCTGAGCAATCCCGGATTGAAGGACAAGGGCGCGGTGCGCGGCCCGCTTTCGTCATTCATGCCCAGCAGCGCGGCGAACATGTTGTTGCCGCCGCGCGGCTGCCAGTTCATCACACTGGCCAGCAGCATCTGGATCTGCGCGTCCTGCGCCGCCGTCACCGTCTCCAGGGCGGTGGGAAGGCGGGGCGCCGCCGGCGTGGTATCCGATGGCGTGATATCCGGCAGTTGCGCCACCCGCACGGTGCCGGACTGGCCCGGCTGGCGCAGCGCCCAGTCATAGACCTCGCGCACCGATTTGGGCGTGCCGTCGGCGCGATAAAACACCGTCCTGTTGGCGCCGGCGGCCTGCGGAAACAGCGCCGCGGCGCTGGCGCCCGGATTGGTCTCGCATTGGCGGATCAGCTTGCAGGCCGCGTCGGGGCCCAGGAAATGAGCGGCATAGAGTTCGCCGCCATAGACCTCGCGGCCCAGCGCCGCCTTCATCTGGCCCTGGGTGGACTTGGCGTGTTCGCCCGCCATCAGGGCGGCGACCTGCGGATTCTTGCGGAGTTCCAGAATGGACGCCTTTTGCCCGGCATCGGCGCGGAAGCGGCCGTCGCTGCCTTCGGTGATCGCGGCGGCATACTGGCCCAGCCCGTAGCGGGCGCCATGCTCCTTCACCAGTCCCAGCCAGGTCTGATCGATGAACTGGAACAGGCCGGTGGCCGAGGAGGTGCCGGCGCTGGCGTCGGGACGCAGGCCCGACTCCCGCATGGCGGTACCCAGCAGGTAATGGAAATCCGACCCCGTCGCGGCGGCGGCCTGGCGCAGCGCGGCGACGACGGAGGAGCGTTCTGCCCGGATGCCCGCAGGGGCGGATGCGGCTTCTGCCTGCATCCGTCCAGTCTCGGTCCTTATGGTTAACCGTTGCTTACCGTCCGCGCCGCCACGGCCAGCGGGGCCGCCGCCGGATCGGGCCAGGGCAAGGGATCGCTGTGGCCCCAGACCGG
>CALDFO010000056.1 GCA_937942205.1 uncultured Alphaproteobacteria bacterium | reverse complement strand
GTCCCTGCCGCTGCCCGCGTCAGCAGAGTCTTGAGACCCTGGGTCGCCTCCTCGATCCGGGGCGTCTCGTCCAGCGCGATCCGCAGCACCTGGGTCAGGGCATGTTGCAGCCCGGCCGAGGCGATCAATGTCTCGGCATCCTCCGCCGCCAGCAGACCGGCGGCCTTCAGCTTGTGCAGCGCCGCCACCGTGTTGGTATCCAGGATGTCCGGCCGCACGGATGCATGAACCAGCTGGAACGCCTGGGCCAGGAATTCGATATCCACCAGGCCGCCCGGCGCATGTTTGAGGTCCCAGGGATTGCCGCCCGGGAAGGTGACGGCCATGCGGGTCCGCATGTCGCGGGCATCGGTGATGATGGTGCTGGTGTCGCGCGGTTCGACCAGGCGGCGGCGGATCACATCGGTGACCCGCGCCTGCAGTTCGAGCGGCCCCGCCACCAGCCGTCCGCGTGTCAGCGCCATATGCTCCCAGGTCCAGGATTCGGTGGCGTGATAGGCGGCGAAGCTTTCCAGGGATACCGCCACAGGCCCCTTGTTGCCGGTAGGGCGCAGCCGCATGTCCACCTCATACAGCGTGCCCGCCGCGGTGGGCGTGGTGAGGGCGGCGATCAGGCGCTGCGCCAGGCGCGCATAATAGAGTGTGGGTGACAGGGGCCGGGGGCCGTCCGATGCTTCCACGCCCGGCGGCACATCATAGACGAACACCAGGTCCAGGTCCGAGCTGGCGGTCATCTCCCGTCCGCCCAGCTTGCCCATCGCCACCACGGCGAAACCGCCGCCAGGAACGCGCCCCGCGCCCGCGGCCAGTTCCGCCTCCACGCGCGGCAACAGGCCCGCGATCACGCAATCGGCGATGTCGGCCAGCGCGGGACCGGCCTGTTCGGCCCGCGCCGTGCCTTCCACGATCTGTACCCCGACACGGAAGATCGCCTCGCGCGCAAACCGCCGCGCCGCGTCCAGCATTTCCTCATAAGAGCCCGCGGTGGCGACGGCGAAGCGCCCATCCAGTTCGGCGCGGCCGGGCAGGGTGGTGAGGAAGTCCGCGTCCAGCAGCGCATCCATGATGACGGGATTGCGCGCCAGATAGGCGGCCAGGCGCGGCGCCGATCCCACGATCTTGGCCAGCAGGTCCAGGAATTGCGGCCGCGCCAGGAACAGCGAGAACAGCTGCACCCCCGACGGCAGGTTGGAGAGGAACTGGTCGAACTGGCGGAAGGCGGCGTCGGGATCGGCGGTGCCCGCCAGCGCCTTGAGGATCGCGGGCACCAGCTTGGTCAACAGTTCGCGCGCCCGCTGCGAGCGCATGGCGCGGATGCGGCCATGATGCCAGCCGCGAATGGCGGCCGAGACATGGGCGGCGTCGGCAAAGCCCATGCTGGACAGGGTGGCCAGGGTTTCGGGGTCTTCCTCCACCCCGGTAAAGACCAGGCTGCCCTGATCCGTCGTGAGCGCGGGGGCGCTTTCGAACAGCCGCGCATAATGGCCCTGCACATTGGTCAGCGTTTCGGTGAGCGCGGCGCGGAAATCCCCGGCGCTGTCATAGCCCATGAAACAGGCGACATGCGCGACGCCTTCGGGCGAGGACGGCACGCTGTGGGTCTGCTGGTCCTCGATCATCTGCAGCCGGTGTTCCAGCGTGCGCAGGTAACGATAGTCGCGCTTGAGGTCTTCGGCGGTGGCCGGGTCCACCCGCCCCTCGCCCGCCAGCGCGTCCAGCGCCGCCTCGGTGGCGGGGCTGCGCAGGCCGGGATGCCGTCCGCCCAGGATCAGCTGCTGGGTCTGGGCGAAGAATTCGATCTCACGGATGCCGCCGCGGCCCAGCTTGATATTGTGGCCCGCCACCGCGATCTCGCCATGCCCGACATGGGCGTGGATCTGGCGCTTGATGGACTGGATGTCCTCGATGGCGGCGAAATCCAGATAGCGCCGCCAGATGAAGGGCTCCAGATTCTTCAGGAAGGCCGCGCCGGTCCGGGGATCGCCTGCACAGGGCCGCGCTTTGATCATCGCGGCGCGTTCCCAGTTCTGGCCCATCGCCTCGTAATAATCGAGCGCCGCATCGGTGGAGATGGCGATCTGGGTCGCGCCCGCATCGGGGCGCAGCCGCAGATCCACCCGGAAGACATAGCCCTCGCCGGTGGTCTCGGCCAGCAGCCGCACCAGGCCGCGCACGATATCCACCGCCGCACCGCGCATGTCGCCGCGCTTGGTGAAGGGAAATTTTTCCGCGTCGTAGAACACCACCAGGTCCACGTCGCTGGAATAGTTCAGCTCATGGGCGCCATACTTGCCCATCGCCAGGACCGTCAGCCCACACGCCGCCTCCGTCACCGGCTCCACCCCCGCCCGTGCGCTTTCGGCCTTCAGCAGGAAGCGCAGCGCCCCGCTGACGCAGGAATCGGCGAAACGCGTCAGCGCGGCCGTCACCCGGCCCACCGCCCAGTCGCCCGCGATATCGGCCAGCGCGATGGCCAGCGCCGCCCGCCGCTTGGCCGCGCGCAGGTCGCGCATCGCATCGCTCTCGCTGGCGGCATCGGCGGCGCCCGCCGCCAGCGCCATCGCCGCTTCCAGCACGGCCTGCGGCCCCTCGGCGAACCAGGCGGCCAGCGCCGCCTGCTCGCGCACCGCGAGCCGTCCCAGGAAGGGGCTGTTGCCGAAGACGCCCGCAAGAAGGTCTGTATGGCCGCCGGCAAAGCCGTTTTCGGCCAGGGTTTCCAACACCCGCGCGGCGCGGGCCTGATCGAACGGCTTGGGGGGGCTGTGAAGCATACCGCACTCTAATGCGGCGGCGGGCTATTCGGCAGCGTTTTTCAGCGGCCGCCGCGCGCGGCGGGGAAAGCGCAGCGTCACCTTCAGCCCGGCGGGGACATTGTCCTCCAGCACCAGTTCGGCCTGGTGGAAATGCGCCACCGCCGCCACCAGCGACAGGCCC
>CALDFO010000055.1 GCA_937942205.1 uncultured Alphaproteobacteria bacterium | reverse complement strand
GGCCGAGGGCCATCCCGACGACGGCGACGGCCCCACCAATCCCGGCGGCCTGCGCGATCCGCGCATCGGGCATTCCGGCGTGGGCCTGATCGGCGGCATGAAACAGGTGCTGCCCGCCAATGTCTATCGCGTGGATCCGTCGGGCCGCGTCGATCTGGTGGTGCCGTTCGAGCAGGGCCTGGGCCCCAACGGCCTGTGCTTTTCGCCCGATTACAGCAAACTCTATCTGATCCGCGCCGGGCGCATTTTCGTCGGCGCGGTCGAAGGCGCCAAAGTAACGGGCCTGCGCGAATTCACCGACTGCATGGTGGACGGCATCCGCTGCGGCGCCGACGGTATGCGCGCCGACAAGGCGGGCAACATCTGGGCCAGTTCGGCCGCGCCGCTGGGCTATGCCGGGGTCACGGTGTGGAATCCGCAAGGCAAGCTGATCGGCCGCATCCGCCTGCCCGAAGGCTGCGCCAATGTCTGCTTCGGCGGCCCCAAGCGCGATCACCTGTTCATGGCCGCCACCCAGTCGCTCTACCTGCTGCGGGTCAACATTCAAGGCGCCGCGCCGGGCTGATGCTTCGGGCTGACGCGGCGCACAATTGACAGGCCCGGCATGGCGGGTTCCAGTCCCCCCAGCACAACACATTGCTGGGAGGACTCCATGTCATTCAACCTGTCGCGCCGCGGGATCATCGCGGGCGCCGCCGCCCTTGCGCCCACCATGGCCTTTGCCCAGGGCAAGGCGCAGCTGGCGCCGCTCAACACGGTGCTGAACGGGCGCACTTATGGCCCCGGCGCGCCGCCGGTCGCCTATCCCGATCCCGATGTCCTGCTGCTGTCGCCGGAAGCCAACAAGCTGTTCATCGGCCATTCCAACATCCAGCGGGTCGGCACCGGCTATCTGTGGGCGGAAGGCCCGGCCTGGAGCAACCAGGGCCAGTATGTGGTGTGGAGCGACGTCACCGGCGACCGGCAGTACCGCTATATCTGGGAGACCGGCCAGGTCACCGAATTCCACCGCCCGTCCTACAATTCCAACGGCAACACCTTCGACTTCCAGGGCCGCCAGCTCAGCTGCCAGCATTTCCTGCGCCGCGTGGTGCGCTTCGAGCATGACGGCACGCTCACCGTCGTCGCCGACAGCTATAACGGCCAGCCGCTGAACTCGCCCAACGACATCGCCGTGCACAAGGACGGCAGCATCTGGTTCACCGATCCCTATTATGGCGGCCAGCTGTCGGAAGGCCATCCCGACGAGACGCCCGGCCCCTTCACCGACGGCGTGCCCAACGGCAATATCGGCAACGGCATGCTGGGCGTGATCGGCTCGCGCAAGCAGGTGCGCCCCGCCTCGGTCTATCGCGTCGATCCGTCCGGCCGCGTCGATGCGGTTCTGGAAGGTGGGCCCGACCTGGTGCCCAACGGTATCGCCTTCTCGCCCG
>CALDFO010000054.1 GCA_937942205.1 uncultured Alphaproteobacteria bacterium | reverse complement strand
TTCACATCGAGCAGCGTGGGCGGCGTGCTCATGTCATGGTCCCAGATGTCGTGATGGACCAGCTGGAAGTGCCACAGATACTTGCCGGTATTGGCGTCCACCGCCACCAGCGAACCGCTGAACAGGTTGAGGCCGTGGCGGTCGCCGCCCCAGCGGTCGGCGGCGGGCGCGCCGAACGGCAGATAGGCGATGCCGCGTTCGGCATCCACCGTCATGGTGCCCCAGACATTCACGCCCGACCGCTTCTCGGTCGCGCCCTGGGGCCAGGTGTCGTAGCCGAACTCGCCGGGGCGCGGCACCGAATGGAAGGTCCAGACCAGCTTGCCCGTCACCACATCCCAGGCGCGCACATCGCCCGACGGCCCACGCGGGATTTCCGGTGTGGAGCCGCCGGTGATGGCCAGGTTCCTGTACAGCAGCGGGGCCGAACTCATGGCGGCGGCGCTTTGCGAGCCGTTCATCACATCGGGCGTGCGCAGATTCACCACGCCGTTCTCGCCGAACCCCTCCGCCGCCTTGCCGGTCCTGGCGTCCACCGCCATCAGCTTGCCGCCGCTGGTGCCGAACAGGATGCGGGGGCCGTGCGCGCCGTCGCCGGGCCACCAGGCGATGCCGCGCGTGCCGGGCCGGTCGTTGTTCGGCAGGGTGTAGGACCAGATTTCCTTTCCGGTCGCCCCGTCCAGCGCCAGGATGCGGCCATAGGGGCTGCCCAGATACATCACCCCGTCCACCACCAGCGGCGTCATCTGCGAGGCGGGCATCCGGGTCTTCCAGTCCGCGGGCTTCATGTGATGTTCCCAGGCCGGTTTCAGCCCGCCGACATTGGCGGGGGTGATCTGGGTCAGAGGCGAAAAGCGCGCGCCGCCGGGATCGCGGCCGGTATTGGGCCAGTCGTCCTGGGGCGCGGCGCTGGCGGCGGAAACGGCAAACAGACCGGCCAGCAGGCCGCCGGCGATACGCAAGGGGTTCAAATCGCTTCTCCTGGAAATACGAAACGGAAAATCAGAGCGCGCCCGCCTTCACCTGTTTCACGGCATGGTCGGCGGCCCGCGCGGTGAAGGCCATGAAGGTCATGGAGGGATTGACGCAACTGGTGGAGGCCATCTGCGCCCCGTCGGTGACATAGAGGTTGAGGGCGTCGTGCGCCTGGCTCCAGCGATTGACCACCGACCGGCGCGGATCGGCGCCCATCACCGCGCCACCCATCTCATGGATGGCGTCGCCCGGCACATGCTCCTCGCTGGACGAGCCGACATTCACCAGCCCCGCCGCCCGCAGCATCTTCTGGCCCTGGATGGCGCTGTCGCGCAGCAGCTTCATCTCATTGTCGCGGAAGGTGACGTTGAAGACGTTCAGCGGCACCCCGAACCGGTCCACCTTGCCGGGGTGCAGCGTCAATGTGTTGTCGGCATAGGGCAGGCATTCGGCGAAGGTGGTGAAGCGCGCCGTCCAGGGGCCGTATTCGCGCAGGCCCTCTTTCATCGCCGCGCCGAAGCCGATGGCGGCGGCGGGGCCGCGCCCGGCGGCGCCCTGCATCCCATAGCCGCGCACGAAATCGGCGTCGGCGTCCTGGCCGTTCAGGTTGCGGAAGCGGGGGATATAGACGCCGTTGGGACGCCGCCCATAGGTGATGTAGGGGTCCAGCTCGCCGTCGGGGATCTGGCCCCAGAAATAGGTGCGGAAGGCGTGATCCATGATGTAGCGCCCCAGCAGGCCGCTGGAGTTGGCGAAGCTCTGGCTGCTGCCGGGCAGGCGCGAGTTCAGCAGGATCTGGGTCGAGGCCATCGCCGAGGCGCAGAGGAATACGATGCGCGACCGGTATACCTTGGCCAGCTTTGTGTTGGCGTCCACCACCCGCACGCCGGTAACGCGCTTTGTCTTGGGGTCATATTCCAGGTTGGTCACAACCTGGTCCGACAGCAAGGTGAGATTGTTGGTGGCCATCGCGGCGGGCAGGGTCACCGCCTGGGTGGAGAAATAGGCGCCGAAGGAACAGCCGCGGGCGCATTGGTTGCGGTTCTGGCAACGGGTGCGGCCCTGTTCGGGCTTGTCCTCGGTCATGTTGGCGGTGCGGGTCGGGATCAGCTTGCGCCCCGGCATCGCCTTTTCCAGCCGCTCCTTCATCCACAGTTCGGCCACGTTCATGGGATGAGGCGGCTGGAACTCGCCATCGGGAAGCTGGGGCAGATTTTCGCGCGAACCGGCGATGCCCGCATATTTTTCGACATAGGAATACCAGGGCGCGATCTCGTCATAGCTGACGGGCCAGGGGCTGCCATGCCCGTCGCGCGCATTGGCCTCGAAATCCAGCTTGCTCCAGCGCAGCGCGACGCGGCCCCAGATCAGCGACTTGCCGCCCACCTGGTCGGGCCGCACCCAGCGGAACGGCTTGGAACCTTCATAATCGAAAGGATTGAGGCGGTCGTTGCTGTAGAAATGGGTCTGGGCGGTGTTGGCCGCGCCGCCCCAGCGGGCCATGAAATAATCGCGCTCCACCTCGGCGGGCGGCATGGTGCCGCGAAAGGGCAGTTCCCACGGGCCCTTGCCCTCGGTGGTGTAGTCGGTCTGATGCTCGACCATGCGGCCGCGCTCCAGCATCAGCACCTTCATGCCTTTTTCGGTCAGTTCCTTGGCGGCCCAGCCGCCGCTGACGCCCGAACCGATCACGATGGCATCGAAATCATAATCCGCCATGGCGCCTCAGCCGGAAAACACGCGCCGGACTTCGGCATACGGATAGGCGCCGTCATAGCGGCCCGGCACCGGCAGATAGCGGCGTTCCTGGGTGCAGCCGATCTCGCTGGTGTAATAGCCCAGGATCACGATCTGGCGCGTGCGCTCGAAGAAGCTGTTCTGCAGGCCGGGCAGGGCGCCCTCCATCGCCAGGGTCAGGATGGCGTCCTGCTGGTCGGGGCGCAGCCGGGCGAAGGGATTGGCATAATTGACGTTGGCATAGCCGTCCACCACCGCCAGGCCGATGGTGCATTCGTTGCGGTCGGTGGGTTCGTACCAGTCCGCCAGCATCATTTCGATGAATTGCGGCACGCCCGCCGCCACCGCGCCCGGCGTGTCGGTGGCGGGAATGATGCGGTCGCAGATGGCGGCGACCAGCGCCCGCTGGTCGGGCGTGAACAGGACGCGCGAAGCGGAAAAGCCGCGGGCGGCGGCGGCCGCCTCCGCCGCCCGCGCCAGCGGCGCACACAGCGCGGTCCCGAACAGGGCGCCGGCGCCGGCCAGCAGATCGCGGCGGTCCATCAGCATGGTGTTACCATCGTCACCCGGCCCCCTCTCCCCCGATTGTGATTCTGTGTTTGGGAATCCCGGTGAACGAACTACGGCACGGTTTCGCCCGCCGCCGCAAGATGGAAAGCAAGCCTCTGGATTACTTGAAGAAATCCACCACGATGGACAGCGGCTGACCGCCGCCGCGCGGATCGTTGGGAACCGAGCGCCAGACGAACATCTCATTCTCCGGGATCGGCTCGCAGAGGAAGTGCTGATCGTCCAGGAAGCACTGATAGAACTTGATGGCGTCGCATTTGCGCAGTTGCGAGCGCAGGATCAGGTGCAGCACCAGTTCATAGCGGGGAAACCAGACATGGGCGTCGCCGTCGCTGGAAAACCGCACCCGCGCCGCCTGCGAGGCTTCATCATACGCCACCGAGGCGCCCATCCTGAGATCGCCCAGCACCCGGCCCATGCTGTCATAGACCGAGCGCCGCTTGAGCACCGGGCTGCGGTAATCGGGCACCGACAGACGGAAGACGCCGCCGGGCTTGAGCACCCGCCATATTTCGTCCAGCACGCCGGGGACTTTTTCAAAGGGCAGATGCTCGAACACATCCTGGGACTGGATCTTGGGAATGGAGGCGTCGGCAAAGGGCAGGGGCTCGAGGGCGTTGTGCGCGATCTCGCGGTCATGGGCGGGGTGCAGCGCCAGGCCGACAAAGTTGGGCACCTGATACTGTTTTTCCTGCGGCCCCAGGCTGCCGAAATAAAGATAGGTGTCCATCACGGCCCGTCCTTCACGACCGTGAGGGTCATTTCGATCTGCGCCACGATATTGTTCATGGTGCGCTCCATCTGGTCCAGCTTTTCGGCGCTGATCCGTCCCTCGCGGAACATGGTGTGAAACGGCTCATCCAGCCGCGAGCGGCTTTCCGTCAGGTCGAAATCCACGCCGTGATGCAGCGCCAGCGGCGTGTTGGCGATGCCCTCGGCCTGCCATTGCAGGTTCACCTTGCGCGAGAACATCTCCAGCGTCTGGGGCAGGATGGGCCGCACATGCGTGGGATCGAGCAGGAAGAAATTGTGCCGGGGATGCGGCACCACGATCCGGATCGCCGCGCCGTGGCGGCAGATGCGGTACAGCTCCTTCATGACGCCGATGAAGAGGGCGGGCGTCTGGCCCAGATGCTCCAGCGTGTGGGACAGCAGCACCTCGTCCACACTGCCGTCCGCCCAGGGCCAGGGGAATTGCTCCAGGTCCCAGCGAACATCCGGCGCGCCATACAGGTCCACATTGCACCAGCCCGGCAGCATCTGGCTGCCGCAGCCCAGATTGAGTTTGAGAGATGACATGGCCGAACCTTGTACCGGGGCTCCGGCCAAAGTCCACAAAGCCCCGGATTCCTTCAGCGAGGGACCGTGCCGTCAGATGATCAGGTCCACCCGCTGATACAGGCGCGGATCGAGCGGTTCCGGCTGCTGCTCCGGCAGCGTCCTGGCCATCGCCTCGGCGCGGGCTTCCAGCGCCTCGGCCGCCGTCAGGTAGAGCGCGCGGTCCTCGGCGTCATGCTCCTGGCTCGCCAGTGTCCGCAGCCGGATGGCCACGCCCAGCAGGTTGCGAAGATCACGGGCTCCGGCGAAATTTCCCATCTCCCCTTAACGCCGGATGTGCCCTTGGGGTCATCCGGGAACCCGAAGCAGGGTTAAAGCGCAGTATAAAGTTGTACGCGGGGCCGGATACAGCCGCGCCGGCGCTTGTTTTTGCTGCATTGCAACATAGATTGGATGCTTCGTCATGTGGCGCGACCTGGTGGCCTGGATGCGATTTGAGAAAGCGGCCGCAGACCGGCCCGGTCCCCTGAAGGCCCGCCCCCGGCCGGACAATCCGGCCCTGGCCGAAATCGCGCCCGTCGGCCCCAATCCCGGCAATTTGCGGATGTTCGCCTATGCCCCGCCCGGCCTGCCGTCCGGTGCGCCGCTGGTGGTGGTTCTGCATGGCTGCAGCCAGACGGCGGCGGCGTATGACCTGGGCGCGGGTTGGTCGGCGCTGGCGCGGCGTCACGGCTTTGCCGTGCTGGCGGTGGAGCAGAAGGCCGTCAACAATCCGGGCGGCTGCTTCAACTGGTTCAATCCGCCCGATATCACCCGCGGCGAGGGCGAGGCGGCCTCGATCGCCGCCATGATCGGGCAGATGCACGCGCTTTACGGTCAGGGCCCCACCTTCATCACCGGCCTGTCGGCGGGTGGCGCGATGGCGGCGGCGATGCTGGCCGTCTATCCCGACCTGTTCGCGGGCGGCGCGATCATTGCCGGGCTTCCCTTCGGCGCGGCCACCAATGTGCGCGATGCGTTGGAGGCAATGCGCAGCGCGCCCCTGAAGACACCGCGCCAATGGGGCGACCTGGTGCGCGCCGCCTCCGCTTATCAGGGGCCTTGGCCCGCCGTCTCCATCTGGCACGGCGCGATGGACACCACGGTGACGATCGGGAATGCCCAGGCCGCCGTGGCGCAATGGGCCGACCTGCAGGGCCTGCCGCTGACGTCGGCCCGGCAGGAACTGGTGGATGGTGCGGTGCGGCTGCGCTGGGGCGGCCGACTGGAGCTCTATACCCTGCCGCTGCTGGGCCACGGCACGCCGATAGACAGCCGCGATGTGGGCGCGGCGGGGCCCTTCATGCTGGACGCCGGGATTTCCTCCAGCAGCCGCATCCTGGATTTCTGGGGCCTTGGGTCCGGAGCGGCAAAGGCCGCGCCCGCCACACCGGCCAGCGGGGATGCCGCCGTGCCGCCGTCCTCGCCGCCGCACATGGTGGAGGCGGAAAATTTCCTGCGGCGGGCGCTGCGCAGACTGCGCGGCGGTTGACGGTCCTGGCCCCTGGGGCCTGATCGCCGCCGGACCTCTGGCCGCATGAGCCGCGCTTGGATAGACTGGGCCGCGCCCCGCATTGAGGAACCCGGCATGGACGTCATCCAGGAAGGTTTCGATGTCTTTCTCCAGGACGGAGAAAAATCCTTCGGCGCGGTGCGTCAGGTCCGCAAGGACGAGATCGTGGTCTATGTCGAGGCGGCGGGCGATTTCGAGGTGCCGTTCTCGGCCATTACCGATGTCCATGCCCAGAAAGTGCTGCTGGATACCGCCCGGCTGACGCCCAAGCTGGTTCAGGCGATCCACGCCGCCCATAACCGCGAAGATCCGAACATTCCATAAGCCGCAACCAAGCGACATATCCGGGGGGATCATGAAAAAATTTCTGCTTGCCGTCATTCTGGCGGTGATGAGTTGTGGCCTGGCGCACGCCGCCGAGCGCTGGACGCCGCAGCAGGCCAATGCCTGGTACGCCAAACAGAAATGGCTGGTGGGCAGCAACTATATTCCCGCCGACGCCATCAACCAGCTCGAGATGTGGCAGGAAGCCAGCTTCAACCCGGCGCAGATCGACAAGGAACTGGGTTGGGCGCAGGACATGGGCATGAACACCATGCGCGTCTTCCTGCACGACCAGCTCTGGCAGCAGGACGCGGCGGGCCTCAAGCGCCGCATGGGCGTGTTCCTGGAGATCGCGGCCCGGCACGGCATCAAGCCGCTCTTCGTGCTGTTCGATTCCTGCTGGGATCCCAATCCCAGACTGGGGCCGCAGCGTCCGCCCATTCCCGGCGTCCACAATTCCGGCTGGGTGCAGGGCCCGGGCAAGACGGTGCTGGCCGACCGCACCCAGCATGGCCGCCTGGAAGCCTATGTGAAGGACATTGTCGGCCATTTCGCCAAGGATGACCGCATCCTGGGCTGGGATGTCTGGAACGAGCCCGACAATAGCGGCGGCGGCGACTATAACGATCACAGCCGCGAACGCTTCGACCAGGTGGCGTATCTGCTGCCGCGCGTGTTCGACTGGGCGCGGTCGGCCAATCCCTCCCAGCCGCTGACCAGCGGCGTCTGGCACAACGAGAACTGGGACAAGCTCGATGCGCTGAACGCGGTCGAGAAGACCCAGCTCACCCAGTCCGACGTCATCTCCTTCCACGACTATAGCTGGCCGGAGGTGTTCGAGGCGCGCGTCAAGGCGCTCCAGGTCTATGGCCGCCCCATCCTGTGCACCGAATACATGGCGCGGGGCGCCGGTTCGACCATCGACGGCAGTCTGCCCATCGCCAAGGCGCAACGGGTGGGAATGTTCAACTGGGGTTTCGTCTCCGGCAAGACCCAGACCATCATGCCCTGGGACAGCTGGCAGCGGCCCTATACCCTGCGTCCGCCCACACTGTGGTTTCACGATCTGCTGAAGCCCGACGGCACGCCCTACCGGGCGCGCGAGGTCGAGATTCTGCGGCGGCTGACCGCCGCGCCGTGACCGGAGGGGCGGTCCAAATTCGGCCATGCTGCGGCGGCATAAGCCGCATCGGGATTCTTCGAGAACATGACGGTGGCGAAGACGCGTAGCGGGCGATCTGGCGGAGAACAGGGTGTGCGGCCCCGCGCCGCGCGCAAGACCCAGCCTCCGCGCGCCTTGGGCCATGCCGAGATCACCGCCCAATTGGGCGCCGAAATTCTGTCGGGCGCGCGCAAGCCCGGCAGCCGGCTGCCGTCGGTCGAGGAAATGAACGCCACCTTCGGCGTCTCGCGCGTAGTGCTGCGCGAAGTCACCAAGACGCTGGCGGCCAAGGGCCTTGTCTCGTCTAAGACCAAGGTGGGCACGCGGGTGCTGGAATCGACGCGCTGGGCCTGGCTGGACCCGGATGTGTTGCGTTGGCGCATGGCGGATGGGCTGGATGCGACGCTGCTGCGCCAGATCGGCGAGGTGCGCCGCGCCGTGGAGCCCGCGGCGGCGGCGCTGGCGGCGCTGCATCGCGACCGGGGGGCGCTGGCCCAGCTGCGCGCCGCGCTGCGCGGGATGGAGGACAGCGTCGGGGATCGCCTGGGTTATGCCCGCGCCGACATGGCCTTCCATGTCGCGGTCAGCGAAGCCTCCGGCAATCCTCTGTTCCGGGCGTTCACGGCGGTGGTGGAAGTGGCGATGACCGGCTTCCTGTCGGTGACCGCCGACCGTGTGGCGAACCGTGGATCCTTTGTCGCCTCCATCGCCTTGCACCGCGCCGTGGCCGAGGCCATCGCGGCGCGCGATCCTCACGCCGCCCGCCGCGCCATGCTGCGGGTGGTGGATGTGGGCATCCGTGACGTCAACGCCCGCCGCCGCCGCGCGGGGCACAAAGGCTGATCGCGCTTCGGTTCGCGCCGGGGCATGAAAAAGCCCGCGCCCTTCGGGAGGGCGCGGGCTTTTCCGATGGATGAACGCGGCGTCAGGAGCCGCGGAAACCGCTGAGGCTGGCCTTGGGATCGACCTTCAGCGTGTCCACCAGGTATTTCTTGTTGGTGATCAGGAAGGCTTCCATGTTGCTGCCGGGCGGCACCATCGAAGCGTCGTAATCCAGCGTCACCCAACCGTTATACTTCTTGTCGATCAGGAATTTCTGGATGCGCGGGAAATCCACGCCGCCGGAGTCCGGGCCGACCATCGACCGGAACCAGCCATGGCCGCCCGCCTCGGGACCGGAGCGGGGCACCGCCACCTTGCGGTTGCCGCGCAGATTCCTGGGGGCGTCCTTGTAGTGGATTTCGGCGATGCGCGGCCAATAGGTGGTCAGCAGCTCCATCGGGTCGATGCCGCCCAGCACCAGATGCGCGGTGTCGGCCGTCATCCACACCCAATCCGGATTGGTCTCCTTCATCAGCAGGTCCACCTCGTGCTGGGTCTGGACCAGCGAATTGACATGCGGATGCGGCGCCAGCCTCAGACCCATCTTGATGGTTTCCCTGCCGATGCGGTTCATCGCGTCGGCGCAGCGCTTGATCTGCTCGTCATTGGTGTCATAGCCCGGCGGACGCGGGCCCATGTTCATCTTGAAGTGGTTGCAGTAGCCGAAGGGCTTGATGAAATCGCGGGCGAAGGCGATGTGGTCCTTCACCGACTGGTCCACCTTGGCGGGGTCGAAGAAGTTGGTGGTGAAGTTGGGGCCGCCGCCATTGGAACAGGTCGCCATGCGGACATTGCGGTCGTCCATGTACTTCTTCAGCGCCAGCGGGCGGTCCAGATAGCGCAGGACGTTGTGGCGGAAGGGTTCCACGCCGGGGAAGCCCAGGCGCTGGGCCACATTCACCGCTTCCTCCACATCTTCCTTCCAGGAAATGGCGCTGAAGGCATAGCGGAAGGGCAGGCCGGCGGCGGCGGCGGGCGTGATCCCGGCCATGGCGGCGGCGCTGGCGCCCAGGATGAAGTGACGCCGGCTGGGCGTGGTGAACGACATGGACAGAGCCTCCCGTGATTTTTTATCGGTGGAGACTGGCACAGGGCGCCCGCGCTGTCTCGCCAAAAGCGGCCGTGTCCCTCATGCCGCGCCCCTCATGCCGCGCCCCTTATGCTGCAATTGCGTAGAAGCCGGGTGCGCGGCGTTGCGCCGGCGCATGGCGGACTTTATCAACATGCTCCCATGCCTCGCGCGCCCAAGCCCATCCTGCCCGACCGCCTGCGGCCCGGCCTTGACCTGGTGTTCTGCGGCACGGCGGCGGGGCGGCAGTCGGCGCTGCAACAAGCCTATTACGCCCATCCCCAGAACCGTTTCTGGAAGACCCTGCACACGGTGGGTCTGACGCCGCGTCTCTATGCGCCGCAGGAATATGCGCTGCTGTGGGAGCATGGCATCGGCCTGACCGACATCGCCAAGCATGTTTACGGCATGGACCATCAGTTGCCGCCCGATGCGCTGGGCGGGGCGGCGGCCGAGGCGCTGCGGCGACGCATCCATGCGGCGGCGCCCCGCGTCCTGGCCTTCACCAGCCTGAATGCGGGCCGCAAGGTGATGGGCGCGCGCGCGGTGGCGGGCGAGCAGCCGGACAGGCTGGAGCAGACGCGGGTCTTCATCCTGCCGTCGCCATCGCCCCTGGCGGCCAATCATTGGGACATCGCGCCCTGGCGGGCCCTGGCGAAAGCGGTGAAAGCGTCAGGGTAGCGCCTGCGCCAGCGCGGTGGGGGCGGGAAAGGCGGCGCAGGATTCGCTGCCCAGCGCCGGGCCGCACAGGGCGCGGGGATTGTCCTGCTGGCTGACGCGATACGGGCCGATGGCTGGATCGGCGGCGGGGAAGTTGGTCTCCACGATCTGCGCGCCCGAGGCGAAGGCGGCGTCGCGCCGTGTGGTGTCGGCCTTGCGCGCCTCGCGGGTCTGGCTGTCGGCGCGGGTCCGCACGATGAAGCCGTCGCGCACCGCCTGCAGGATGCGGTCCCTGTCCTTCACCGGATCGGGAATGACCAGGAAGGCCGCCAGGGGCGAGGTTCGATCGGTCATGGCCACGAACATGGCCCGGCCCTCCAGCCCCTTGCGGGCGCCCCGATAGAGCTTGACGGTCGGGGCGTCGGCCCGCAGCACGACAATCACCTTGCCGCGCGCCGCGCCCAGCCGCGGCCAGGCATGGGCCAGCGCCGCGTCTCGCAGGCTGGCATGGCCGCCCTGCATCTGCTGGGGCGTAATGATCCGGTCCAGGGTGAAGGCGGCGCGGATTTCGGCGTCCAGCGCGTCCAGGGCGGCGGCGGTGAAGTTCTGCGGGGCGGTCGCGCCCGGCATGGGAGTCTTGGCATCGTTGGGGCGCAGGGTGATCACGATCGGCAGGTGACGGGGATGGGCGCGGGACCAGTCGGCCACCTGTTTCAGGCAATCGGCCAGCAGCAGGCAGGAGGACCGGTAGTCCACATCCAGCACATGCAGCACCTTGAAGCCGGGCCGGTCCATGGCGGCGACATAATCCTCGTCCAGCAATTCCATCGCCATGCTGGCGGCGGCGGGATTGCGCAGATGGCCGCCCTGGGGATCGAAGGCGATGTCAAAGGACAGCGCCCGCACATCCTGATCGAGCTGGGCGGACAAGGACGGCATGGCGAAATCCAGCGCTTCGGCGCCTTCGCGGCCGCCCATGCGGATCAGGGTCATGACCGATGGGCTGGGCCGCTGCTTATAGCTCTGGCCGGTGCCGACGCTCTGCGGCCGGTGCCGACGCTCTGCAGATCGTTGAGCCGCAGGTTGGCGTCCATCCAGGCCGGGTCGCAATGGCGGTCGCAGGCGCGGGCGGCAGGCAGGGCCGATGCCGCCGCCGCCGGCGTGGTGGAGGAAAAACGGCCGGTGTGGAACGCCAGCAGGGCGGCGGCGGGGAGCAGGATACAGGCGGCGAGGATATGGCGGCGCATGTTCCGGCTCCCCCTTGGCGATCCGTCGCTAACCCACCCGCCGCGCGGCGGTCAGGCCCAGCACCAGCAGCACCAGGAAGATGACCAGGAAGACGAAGAACAGGACTTTGGCGATGGCGATGGACGTGCCGGCGATGCCGGTAAAGCCCAAAAGGCCGGCGATCAGGCCGATGACCAGGAATATGAGGGCCCATTTCAGCATGGCGATGCTCCGTGGTTTGAAATCCCTCAGGAAACACGAAGCCGGTTCGGAAAGTTCCCGTAACTATTTGTGCGCCCGCGATGGAACGATTGCGCGCCGCGGCCCCGGCCGTGGTTAACGCAAGGAATCGCTGCCGCGCCGGATGTCCTTCAGCACCTGCTCCGCCGGTTTGGCGGGCGAGCCCTGCGGCCAGCCCTGCTGTTGCGCGGACGGGGCGATCGGGGAGGCGGGCGGCGGGGCCGTCAGCGTCCAGTCCACCACCTGCTTGACCGGCGCGCCCAGCGCCGCGGTCAGCGCCTGGACCACGGCGGGGGTGCTGTTCACCGCCGCCGTGCCGGTCTGGGTGGTGGTAAAGCTGCCCACGATCTTGCGCCCGCGCGCGGTGGTCAGCTTGGCGGTCATCGCCACCACCACCTGCGGAATGCCGTCGGCAACGGCGTACTGGGCCTCGAAATTCTTGACCTCGACCACCAGCAGGTAATCGGATTGCAGCGCGTCCTGCTCGCGCGACACCGCGCCGATGCGGCCCGACGCCTCGAAGCCGTCCAGCAGCGCCTGCTGGATCATGGTGGAGGTGGTGTCGGGATAGGTGGCCTTGGCGTAGAAATCCAGCACGCCGCCGGGCTGCACCAGCGCGATGCGGTCGCTGGCCAGGCCGCCGGGCACGTTGGGCCGCATCAGCGACAGCGACCAGGATACCTTGGCGCTGTTGGGGGCGCTGTCAGGCACGGGGGCGGTGGGCGGAAAGACCGGCCGCACCGCATAGATGGGACCGGCTTCGGGCGGCCCCAGAAGATCCTTGCCGCAGCCCGCCAGCATCAGGGACGCCGCGCCGATCACAAAGCTTCGCCGGATCATCTGTCGCCTCATTTGGGTTCGTATCCCTTGCGCCGGTCGCCGAACAGCAGCTTGGTCGGCTGGCGGTTGAGCTGGCTGGAGAACTGGTCGAGATTGCCCACCAGGCGGCGCATCTCGCCGATCAGGTTGGAAAGCTGCGCCAGCCCGTCGCCGGTGACGAAGGCGTCGGCATCGTCGGCCAGCTTGCCGTATTTGCGGATGGTCAGGTCCACCTGCTGCATGGCGGGCTTGAGGTCGTTCGAGGCCTGGCTGAGATTTTCCATCGCCTTGTTGGCGTTGGCGATGGTGGCGTCGATGTCGGCGCTGCGCCGGGCGATCGCGGCGGTGGTCTCGTCCAGGTTGGCCAGCACATTGGCGACGGCGCGGCGGTTGTTGTCGTTGAGCAGGTCGTTGATCCGGCCGGCCGCCACGTTCAGTTTGGCCACCACCTCCGGCGCGGATTGGGCGAGTTGGGCGAAGGTGGACTGCCGGGTGCGGATCACCGGATAGCGCTGGCCCTCGCGCGCCACCAGCAGGGGGGCCTTGGCGGTGCCGCCGCTGATCTCGACGAAGGACGAGCCGGTAATGCCCTGGCTGTCGATCGAGGCGACGCTGTCCTCGCGGATATTCAGGTTGGGCTGGACCTGCATGGTGACGATGACGCGCTGGGGGTCGTGCGGATCGAACTCCAGTTTGGTGATGCGGCCCACCTCGATGCCGTTGTAGCGCGTGACCGTGCCTTTCCCCAGCCCGGTCACCGGGCCTTTGAAATAGGCCTGGTAATAGGCGTATTCCTGGCTGTACTGCGCGCCCGCCAGCCACATGATGGTGACCACCAGGCCGATGACGCAGGCCAGCACGAAAGCGCCCACCGCGACGTAATTGGCTTTTGTCTCCATCAGTCCGTCTCCATGCCGGCCAGGGCGGCCCTGCCGCGAACGCCCGAGAAGTAGTCCTGGATCCAGGGATCCGGATTTTTGCGCAGTTCCGCGATGGTGCCCACCACCAGTTTCTTGTTCACCAGGACGGCGATGCGGTCGGTGACGGCGCGCAGCGTGTCCAGGTCGTGGGTGACCAGAAAGACGGTCAGGCCCAGCGCCTTTTGCAGGCGCCTGATCAGTTCGTCGAACTGGTTGGCGCTGATCGGGTCCAGCCCGGCGGTGGGCTCGTCCAGGAACAGCAGTTCGGGGTCCAGGGCCAGCGCCCGCGCCAGGCCGGCGCGTTTCTTCATGCCGCCCGACAGTTCGGAGGGATATTTTTCCGCCGTGTCCGGCGGCAGGCCCACCATCGTCAGTTTCATGGCGGCGATCTCGTCCATCAATTGTTGGGACATGCCGGTATATTCGCGCAAGGGCACCTGGATGTTTTCCGCCACGGTCTGGGAGGAAAACAGCGCCCCTTCCTGGAACAGCACCCCCCAGCGCATCTCCAGCGCCCGCATCCTGGGGGCTTCGGCCTCGCTCACCGCCTGTCCCAACACCTCGATGGTGCCTTCCTTGGGCTGGATCAGCGAGATGATGGCGCGCATCAGCACCGACTTGCCCGAGCCGGAACCGCCCACCACCCCCAGCACCTCGCCGCGATAGACATCCAGGTCGATATGGTCGTGCAGGATCTTGCTGCCGAAGCCGGTGACCAGTCCCCGCAGCTTGATGACCGCTTCCTTTTCCCGCGCCTCGGCCATCAGATATCCAGAATCGAGAACATGACGGAAAAGGCCGCGTCCAGCACGATCACCAGGAAGATGGATTCCACCACCGACCGGGTGGTGAGCTGGCCCACGCTGGCGGCGTTGCGCTGAACCTGAAAGCCCTCGTAACAGCCCACCAGCGCGATCACAAAGGCGAAGACCGGCGCCTTGATCAGGCCCACCATCATGGTGTTGACGCTCACCGCGTCGTTGAGCTGGCGCAGGAATATCGGAATGGTGATGTCCAGCGCGAAATAGCACATCATGGCGCCGCCGATCAGGCCCATCACCATGGCATAAAAGGTCAGCAGCGGCAGGGCGATCACCAGGCCGATGACGCGCGGCAGCACCAGCGTGTCCACCGTGTTCAGCCCCATGGTCTGCATGGCGTCGATTTCCTCGTTGACGCGCATGGTGCCGATCTGGGCGGTGAAGGCGCTGCCCGAACGGCCCGCCACGATGATGGCGGTGATCAGGCCGCCGATCTCGCGCAGCAGGCCCACGCCCAGCAGGTTGATGGTGAAGATTTCCGCGCCGAACCGCTTGAGCTGGTCGGCCCCCTGATAGGCCAGCACGACTCCGATCAGGAAGGCCAGCAGCCCCACGATGGGCAAGGCATTGATGCCGGTCTCCTCGACCTGGTGGACGATGGCGGTGACGCGCAGATTGTGCCGGGGCTTGACGATGGCCTCGCCGGTTTCCACCGTCACCCGGCCCAGATAGCCCAGGATGGACACTGCCTGCTTCAGGTTCTGCACCGTGGTGCGCCCGATGCGGTAGAGACGGCCCCGGAAACCCTTGGGGATACGCGGGCCGGATTTGCGGTTTTCCGGCTGTTCCTGGTCCAGATTTTCCAGCAGGGGCTGATAACGTTCGGGCACCTCCGGTCCCGATACCGTGTTGCCCGCCGCCTCCAGCGCCCGGCGGGTGCGCAGCAGCAGCCAGGCCCCGGCGCTGTCCAGCCGCGACAGCTTGCTGGCGTCGATGGTGACGGGGCCTTGGCCTTTCAACTCCAGCGCGTTCAACTCGCGGTCCAGCCGCGCGCTTTCCCCGATGGTCCAGTCCCCGCCCACGGCCAGACGGCCATCATCCCGGTCCAGCGTGAACCAGGCCTCGGCGCCATCCGCGGCGGCTTCGATCGACGTCATGAACCTGCCCAAGCGCCGCTATTGGCGCATTTCCCGTCAACAATGCGCCAGATAAGAGGAAAGTTCCATGAGTTCCCTTTCCGACTCCGGCCCGGCGTTTTAAGAAAACGGGTCGCTTTCAAAAGGCATCGCCATGCAAACCACCCATCTGGGCCGGACCGGCCTGAAGGTCTCGCGCATCTGCCTGGGCACCATGACCTATGGCAGCCCGGCCTGGCGCGACTGGGTGCTGGACGAGGCCGCCAGCCGTCCCTTCCTCAAACGGGCGGTGGAAGCGGGCATCACCTTTTTCGACACCGCCGATATCTATTCGCAGGGCGCGTCCGAGGAAGTGGTGGGCCGGGCCTTGCGCGACTTCGCCGGCAAGCGCGAATCCTATGTGCTGGCGACCAAGGTGTTCTTTCCGGTCGACGGCCATAATGGCGGGCTGTCGCGCAAGCATATCCTGCACGCCATCGACGACTCGCTGCGGCGGCTGGGCACCGATTATGTCGATCTCTACCAGATCCACCGTTTCGACAATGATACCCCGATCGAGGAAACCGTCGCCGCCCTGCATGAGGTCGTGCAAAGCGGCAAGGCCCGCTATATCGGCGCCTCCTCCATGCATGTCTGGCAGTTCGCCAAATTCCTGGCCGCGGCGGACCGGATGGGGATGACCAAATTCGTCTCGATGCAGAATTTCTACAATCTGGTCTATCGGGAGGAGGAACGCGAGATGCTGCCGCTGTGCCGCGATGCCGGCATCGGCGTGATTCCCTGGTCGCCGTTGGCGCGCGGCTTTTTGGGGCGCAGCCATGCCCATGCGCGCGACCTGCAATCCACCCGCGCCAAATCCGACAAGGTGCTGGACATGGAATTCTCCGACGCCGATGTGGAAATCCTGCGCCGGGTGGAGGAGACGGCGCGGAAGCATGGCCGCAGCAACGCCCAGATCGCCACCGCCTGGATGCTGCACAAGGGCGTCACCGCGCCGATCATCGGGGCGTCGAAGATGCAGCATCTGGAAGACGCCATCGCCGCCACGGAAATCGCGCTCACCGAGACGGAGATCGCCTATCTGGAAGCGCCCTACCAGCCGAAGGCGGTGGCGGGAAATCTGCGCTGAACAGCAACAGAAAAAGGGCGCTGCCTTTATCCGGCAGCGCCCTTTTCTGTTTCCGTTCCTCAGGTCTGCCTCCCCCTTTTGGCGCGTAGCGCATTCAAGGGAGAGATGATTTCAGCAAACGAGCGGAATCTGAACCCGGCGGGAGTATTAGAGAAAGAAAGTTGGATTCCCGCTTTCGCGGGAATGACAATTGGGGGCAGTCAGCGCAGGTCATCCTCCCCCTTCGCGTGCGAAGCACGCCTAAGGGGGAGGTGGTTTCAGCGAGCGAGGCATGTGCGAGGGCCGGAGGGCCCGAGCAGCCGAGCGGAAAGCTGAAACCGGAGGGGGGCTTAAAGCGGCCACCAGTCGAGCTGGTTCTTGTAGTCCTTGTCCGAGGCGGTCTGTTCCCAGCCGCCGCCCAGCGCGTTGTACAGAGCCAGATGGGCCTGGAGACGGGCCAGCTTGGTCTGGGCCAGCGCGTCCTGGGCGTTGAACAGATTCTGCTGCGAGTTCAGCAGCGACAGGATGTCGATGGTGCCTTCGCGGTATTGCAGTTCGGAGATGCGGAAGGCTTCGCGCGAGGCGCGGGCCTGGGTCTCGATCAGGGCGAGCTGCTCGGCGGTGGACTGCACCGTGTCCAGCGAGGTTTCCACATCGCTGAAGGCGGTGAACACCGTCTTGCGGTAGTTGGCGACCAGTTCGCGTTCCACCGCGTTGGCGTAATCCTTCTGCGCGCCGATGCGGCCGCCGTCAAAGATGGTCTGCAGCACACTGGCGCCGATGCTCCAGGCAAAGCCTGCCGGGTTGAACAGGTTGCCGATCGCCGCCACCGGCCCATAGCCGGCGTCGCCGGTCAGGCCCAGCGAGGGGAAGAAGGCGGCGCGGGCCGCGTCCACATTGGCATGGGCGGCATAAAGGCCGGCTTCCGCCTGGGCGATGTCGGGGCGGCGGCGCAGCAGTTCGCTGGGCAGGCCAGGCTGGACCTTGGGCGGGGTGATGTTGTCCAGGTTCTGGCCCTTGACGTCATAGCGTTCCGGGGCGCGGCCCAGCAGGATGGCCAGGCCGTAACGGGCCTGACGCTCGGCCTGAATCAGGCCGGGCAGGCGCGACTGCTGCTGCGCCACCAGGGCCTGCTGTTCGGCCAGGTCCAGGTTGGACGACACGCCGCTGGCGACCTTGGCCTGGGTCACGGTCAGGATGCGCTGGGCCGCTTCGATGTTGGACCTGCCGATGGCGATGCGCTCGCGCAGGGACAGGATGGTGAAATACTGGTCGGCGACCTGGGCGGCGATGGAGATCGACACCACCGACTGGGCATAGCGGGCCGAGCGCAGGTTTTCGCGGGCGGCGCGCAGGTTGTGATATTCCAGGCCGAAGAAGTTCTGCTGATAGCTGGCCGACAGGCCGGCGGTGAAGCGGTTGGAGGCGCGCGGCACGGCCGAATTGCCGCCGTTGCGGTCGGCGCCGAACGAGGCGCCCAAAGTGGGGAACAGGCTGGACAGGGCCACGCCGTTGTTCGCCTCGGCCTGCAGCACGCGGGCGGCGGCCATCTCGATGTCGAGATTTTCCTTGGCCGCGGTTTCCTGCAGCGGCACCAGTTCCTCGGCGGTGAAGCTGGCCCACCAGTCGGCCTGGGGCCAGACCGGGGCATCCTTGGCCACCTGGGCGGTGAAGCCTTCGGGCACGTCGCCGGGGCGGTTGAGCGGGGTGGGGTTGGCGGTACAGGCGGCCAGCGACAACACAAGCACACTGGCGGTGATGCCGCGAAGGGGGGTACCCCGGAAGGAAGATGTCATCAAACTCTCTTTACCAATGAGGCGCCGCCCGTCCGATCGGGGGCCGCGCCGCGTCAATCCGCTCGCTCTGTCCATGCCGGGAGGAAGCCCCCCAAACCAATCCCGCAAATATGGGGACAGGGGGCCTGTCCGCAAGCCCTGTTGCTGTCCGGTCCCGTCCTGCGGGCGGAAAAAGCCCGCATTTCACATTCTGGTGACGGGAATTTGAACGGGACATGAATATCGGGGAAAAATGGACGGCCGGGGCATGGCCCATGTGGGGGGCACCAGACCCCGTCCCGGCCGTCCGTGGTGGGCCGACATCCTTGCGGTGGAGCGCCGCGGGATACTGGCCCCGGTCAGCTTCCTCCCATGCGGCCCGGGTGCAAAGCGGGTCCAGCCGCGAAATTGTAACCATCTGTCGTCCCCGCACCGCGCGGCGGGCAGTGGCGAAAAGAATCTGGATGCGGCCCGGGATGCCGGGCCCTGGCCCGCTCTGTCCCGCCCTGGGGCAAGTATGGGAACATCCCCGCCCCCTGTGATCGTCACAAAAGATACCAACCGGATATCCCCATGACCTGGCCCTTCCTTGCGCCCATCCTGCTGTTGGCCGTTTCCAATGTGTTCATGACCTTTGCCTGGTATGGGCAACTGAAATTTCCCGCCGCCTCGCTCTGGCTGGTGATTCCCATCGCCTGGGGCATCGCCTTTTTCGAATATTGCCTGGCGGTGCCCGCCAACCGCATCGGCCATCAGGTCTATTCCGCCGCCCAGCTCAAGACGATGCAGGAGATCATCACCCTGGTGGTCTTCGCGGTGTTCTCGGTGGGCTATCTGGGCGAGGCGCTGAAATGGAATCACGCCGTCGCGTTTTTGTTCCTCTGCGGCGCGGCCTTC